>JAYVOH010000097.1:0-5532 GCA_043758025.1 Verrucomicrobiota bacterium | reverse complement strand
AAACCATCTTTATCTCCGACGTGCATCTCGGCGCGCCGGAATGCAAGGCCGATCAGGCCGCGCACTTCCTGCGCAATTCGCACTGCGAAAAACTGGTGTTGAACGGCGACATCATCGATGCCTGGGCATTGCGACGCGGTGGCAAATGGAGCAAGCCTCACACTCACTTCATCCGCACCATTTTGAAGAAAATGGAGAAGGAAGACACGCAGGTCATCTACACGCGCGGCAACCACGATGATGTGCTCTCGCGCTTCCTTCCCATGAGTTTCGACAATCTTAGTATCGTGGAGGATCATATTCATGAGTCGCCGCACGGACGCTACCTTGTGGTGCATGGCGACGGCTTCGATCACGTCACGACTAATCACAAGTGGCTGGCTGGCGTCGGCGCGATATGTTATGAGACGCTCCTCAAGGTCAACCGCTTCTACAATGCCTACCGCCACTGGCGCAGTAAAGAGGCCTTCTCATTTGCAAAATGGGTCAAGGCCCGTGTGAAAGGCGCGGTCAGTTTCGTGGGAAAATACGAAGAGCAACTTCAAGCCCTCGCGCATCATCGTGGCTGCAAGGGCATCATTTGCGGCCACATCCACACCCCGGCGGATCGCGTGGTCGGGGACATTCATTATCTCAACTCCGGCGATTGGGTGGAATCTCTCACGGCGGTGGTGGAACATCTTGATCGCACCTTTGAGGTCATCACTTACGCCGACTTCTGTGCGCGCTCCGGTCGCGAACCGAAGGGGATGAAGCTGCCTGCTGGCCAGGAGCTTGATGAAGATGACGGCGAGGACACAGTGCGTCTGCAGGCAGTTGTGCAGATTGATAAGGAGATGGAGTAAGAAGCCAGACTGATTGGTAGTTGCGGGGAGCGATAATCCGACCCGGCACAAATTCACCTTGCCCGCGCCGCGCGCGTGTGTCTGCATAGGCGCATGTCCAACACGTTCACCGCGATCCTTCTGATCGCCTTCGCCTATCTGTGCGGCTCCCTGCCGTTCGGATACTGGGCGGGCTTGATGAAGGGCATGGACATCCGCAAGCATGGGAGCGGGAACATTGGCGCGACGAATGTCATCCGCGTGCTGGGCAAGGGCGTCGGCATTCCCGTCTTCATTCTCGACATGCTCAAAGGGGTGGTGCCGGTGGCGCTGGCCGAATCGTGGATGAATCATCATGGCGCAAGCCCCGGCACCGCGACGCTCATCGCTGTGTGCTGCGCCGCCGCTGCCGTGCTCGGTCACATGTTCACTTTCTGGCTGGAATTCAAAGGCGGCAAAGGCGTGGCGACCTCCGCTGGGGCGCTGCTGGGACTTGCGCCGTTATCGTTGCTGATCGGTTTTGCCGTGTGGCTCATCGTTTATTTTCGATCGCGCGTCGTGGCGCTGGCATCCATCGCTTCGGCGATTGCCCTGCCTATTGCGATGGCTTTGTTGATGACTTATCAAGGCACCTGGAACTTCGTGCTGCTGTGGCTGGGCATTGTGATGGGGGTGCTGGTGGTGGTGCGGCATCGTTCCAATATCGCGCGAATGCTCAAGGGAACAGAGAACCGTTTTGAAAAAAAGAAATCATGAAGCAATCCATCGTTCTCGGAGCAGGAAGTTGGGGCACTGCGCTGGCGGCGATGCTGGCGGAGCGTGGTCTGGGTGTTTCATTTTGGGGCCGCGACGAGGCGTTGATGAGCAGCATCGCGGGGAGCCGATGCAACGAACGCTATCTTCCGGGTTTGATGCTCCATGAACGGGTGATGCCTGTGCATGAATTTTCCAGGCTGGAGCCTGCGGAACTGGTGGTGTTTGTCACGCCATCCAAGGCGCTTCGCAGCGTGGCTCAGGGCTTGAAAAACGCTGGCGTTCTGCGCGGCGATGAAGTGCTGCTGAGCTGCACGAAAGGCATTGAACTGGAGACCGGCAAACGCATGTCGGAAATCCTCGCGGGAATTTTTCCCGGTCATCCGCTGGCCGCATTATCAGGGCCGAATCACTCGGAGGAGATCGCGCAGAGAATGCCATCGGCGGCGGTGGTGGCCGCTGCGGATCACGACCTTGCGGTCAAGTTGCAAACTGTGTTCACGTTGCCATGGTTCCGTTGTTACTCGACCGATGACATCACGGGCGTCGAGTGGGCGGGCGCGATGAAAAATCCTTACGCCATCGCCGCCGGCATCGCGAGCGGATTGAACCTGGGCGATAACGCCATTGCCGCATTGGTTACGCGCGGGCTGGCGGAAATGGTGCGGCTGGGCGTGGCGCGCGGCGGCGGGCTGGAAACTTTTTATGGACTGAGCGGGGTGGGGGATTTGGTCGCGACATGTTATTCCGAGCACAGCCGCAACAATCGCGTGGGGCGGCTTCTCGGCGAAGGATTGAGCCTGCCGGACATCATCGCCAGCACGCGGATGGTGGCCGAGGGTGTGCCCAACACCGAGAGCCTCTGGCATTGCGCGCGCAAGGAGGGCGTCCGCATGCCTTTGCTCGATGAAGTTCATGCAGTGCTCTACCAGTCAAAATCACCCAAGGACGCCTTGCGCGAGCTGCTGGGGCGTGACCCGAGGCCGGAAACGGATTGATTGACATGTTGGTTAAGCCTGAGTTTGGTGTGGCATGATAGAACTTTCTCGTCGAGGATAGAAATCATGCCGCTTCAAATTGTCATCATCAGCGGTGGACAGTCAGGGGCCGATCGCGCCGCTCTGGACTGGGCCATCACACACAGCATCCCACATGGAGGCTGGTGTCCTCAAGGTCGTGCCACTCCGGACGGCCCCCTGGATGACAAATACCAGCTGCGAGAAACTCCATCTGATCTGCACGCCGAACGCACGGAATGGAATGTGCGCGATTCAGATGCGACCGTGGTGTTTACGCTGGCGGCACAACCGGTGGGTGCGGCACGGAAGACCATTACTTGCGCCCGGAAATTGAAGAAGCCCTGCCTCCACTTGCATCGTGGCATTCTGGCGGTGTCGGAAAAATTACTCACTTTTATTGAGAAGCACCAGGCGCGGAGGATAAACATTACGGGATCATGCGAATCCGAGGAGCCTGGTCTCGCCCCCTGGGTCGCTCAGTCATTGGACAAATTGAAGTCGATGGCAGATCGCATGGACGAGTAAGATTTCTTCAGGTGCGACGTGGCCGCGCCGTAACAAGAACAAGATCATGAGATGCTTCCACCTCCTTGTTTTCCTGGTGCTGTTTTCTGCAACGCAGATTTGTTCGGCTGATGATAAAGAAGCTTCTGAAATCGGGCGGGCGATACTCGCCATCCAGAAAGCTCTCGCCAATCCCGAAGCTCCAGGCTCCCTTGAGGCAGTTACATATCTAGGCCATAAGACCGATCATTATACCATGGTTCGCGGCTGGCTGGTGCAAGAACTCAGCGGAGCGGAAAGCATCAAGTCGGCGCGACAGCCGGATGCAAAAACCCACGCAATCGATGCCAGAATTGCCTTTCTGAAGAAGGCGATCAGGGCGATTGATCTGGAGTGATTATTTTAGGCGATAGATCGCTCAGCGGACAATGAGTGACCAGGGTTGACGCTAATCTTGATGCAGACAATCGGGAGGCGAAGCTTTCGATCATCGACCTTTATGCAGCGCTCGACGGCAAGCCGGAGTTGTTTCCTGATCGTGTGCATCCGAATGACGACGGGGCGAAGCTGATTGCGAAGACTGTCTATGAAGCGTTGAAGAAATAGCGATTGAGCGGCCTCATTTCTTCCGTATCTTTGTTGTTGCGCAAATTTCATCAGCGACTAGCATCCGTGCTCATTTTTCGGTCCCACAACGGCCGAATGTTCATCAATTCATACGGTTTTCCAAACATCCAAGTCATCTCTCATTATGGCCTCAAAACCGAAAAAAAAGCCTAGCAAACCGTCCCCCAAGGCAGCCAAGAGCAAAAAACCTGCAGCCAAGGCCCGGATTAAATCCAAGGCGGCTCCGAAGAGCAAGCCCGCGCCTAAGAAGACTAAAAAACCTGCGCCCAAAAAGTCAGCAACAAAAAAACCAGTCGCCAAGAAGCCAGCTCCTGCCAAAAAAGCGTCAGCAACCAAATCTAAACCTATCAAAGCAAAAAAACCCACCGCTGTTGCAACCAAACCAGCGGCCAAGAAATCCGTTCCGGCGAAACCGGTCGCCCCTGCCAAGCCCGCCCCGGTCAAGGGCAGTGCAGTGAAAGGCAAGACACCCGCACCCATACCATTGCCCAAGCCGATTCGCGGCGTGAATGTTGATGACATTCCAGTCATCGAAATGGGTAAAAAGCCCCCGTTGGGAGCCATTTTCCTCAAGAGGCAGAAGCAGCGCCTTGTTGAGTTGCGAAGCCATCTGGTTGACACGATGGAAGGCGTCGCCAAGGACAGCCTGCGCAATCGCCCCGAGGGCAGTGAGGCTTCAGTCGGCGGGATGCACATGGGCGATGCGGGAAGCGATGCTTACGACCGTGACTTTGCTCTCAGCCTGTTGAGCAAAGAGCAGGATGCCCTTTATGAAATTCAGGAAGCCCTTAAGCGCATCGATACCCGAACCTACGGTTATTGCGAAATGACCGGGCATAAAATCAATGATGAAAGACTGGAAGCGCTGCCCTTTGCCCGCTACACCCGGGAAGCTCAGGAACAGATCGAAAGCAACCAGCGCGGTGGCGGCTACCTGCGGGTGCCCACCCGTTCCGTCTTCAATCTCAATGAAGATGGCGAATCCGAAGATGAAGAGGGTGAAGAGGAAGAGACTACCAAAGTCCCGCCCGCAGAATCCTCGCTTGACTTCATGAAAGAGTAACCCATTTTAACTGCCCCCCCCTCAAAAACCATGGCCCGAGATATTGTCACCATCGAATGCACCGTAGCCCGCGGCGAAGGCAAGCCGCCGTCGCGCTATGTCACCACGCGCAACAAAAAGAGTATCAACACGCCCAACCGTCTGGAGAAGATCAAGTTCAACCCCTTCCTCAACCGGCGCACACTGCACCGCGAAATCCGCTGATCCCCTCTCAACTTTTTTGACATCATGGAACCGAAAACCAAACAACGCCTCATCAATTTCCGCCGCGCCAACCGCAAGCTGCCGCGTCGTCGCCTTGATTTGCCTGCGGAAAAAATTACCTACAAGAATCCTGAGATTCTTGCCAAATTCACCACTGAGACCGGGAAAATTCTTCCTCGCCGCGTCACGGGAGTTTCCGCATGGATGCACCGAAAGATCACGCGTGAAATCAAACGCGCGCGCGCAGTCAATCTCATGATGTAGTCGCGGTCCCGTTGGCATAATTATGCTTTCAAAAACGTTCCAGTCTCCGGGCTGGGGCGTTTTTTTCTTCCGGGTAAGTAGGCGTCATCCATCCATAAATCATCCGCATGCTACACGACACTCAGAGCCAGCGTGATGCCCGTGGCATCGACATTGATCGAGTGGGGGTGAAAAACCTGCGGTTCCCCCTGCGAATTCGGGATCGGGCTCATGCCGAGCAGAGCACGGTGGCCACCGTCTCGCTGGCGGTGGATTTGCCGCATCACTTCAAGGG
>JAYVOH010000096.1:0-5558 GCA_043758025.1 Verrucomicrobiota bacterium | reverse complement strand
TGGCGACCGTGCGGGCGCCGCCGGCAGTCTGGATTTTCACCGAGGACATCGTGACGGCGCTGGTGCCGAATGCGGAGTCATTGCCGATGGCGATCGTGCCGGCGCTGGCACTCAGGGTCGTCGTGCCCGAATAGGTATTGGCACCGTTGAGCGTCAGCGTGCCCGTGCCGATTTTTGTCAAGCCGCCGGTGCCGCTGATGATGCCGCTGATCGTGGTGCCGAAGCCGCCGTCGATGGTAAGAAGGAAGGCGTTATTGTTGACGTTGCCGCCGAAGACGAGGTTGCCGCTGGTCGCGCTCCACGTCTGGGCCGCGCTGAGGGTGATGGCGTTGTTGATGGTCTGCGTGCTGATGCTGCTGTTGGTGATGCCGCCGGAGTTGATCGTGTAAGTGCCCGCGCCGCCGAGCGTGAAGGCGGATGCGGTGCTGTTGAATGTGATGGAGGCCACGGTCAATCCCGTGGCCAACTGCGGTGCCAGCGAGGTGCTGCCCGCGTAGATCAGCGTGTCGCCGGAGGCAGGAGCCTGCACTGGGCTCCAGTTTCCAGCGGTGGCGATATTGCCGTCGCCTGCCAGGCCTGTCCAAGTAAGCGTAGCCGCAGAGAGTAGGGGGCCTAGCGTCCAGCAAAAAGCTAGCAGGATCGTCCGCGCGACCTTGAACCAAGGAGGATCAATGTTCTGCCGAGCGACTGCGGGACCGATCCCCGATCCGGGAGTTCGCCCTTTGCGGGGGCTCATGGGCCGGATGGGGAGGCGACGGTAAATGTCAAATGGGCTGTGGACCTTCGGTGCTCACGCGCCGCTCCTTTGTTAAAAGGGTTCGCGGGGTCAATATGTTCGTTAGAAAATGCCACGATCCAATTATAGTGGTTATTTCAATTCTGGCAAGTATATTTGTTTAGTAATCTAAAGTAATTACATGCCTGGCATGTTTGGCGCCGCCCTCTAAGCAGCCTGTTGAAATAAGTAGCTCGGCCATCTTGGCTGAGTGTGCGACGGGGTTCGCTTCGCGGCTGTGCACCAGCCTGTAGTTGTCCTTCGATTCAGGCAAGATGCCTGAATCACACACAGGCTGGAAGCCCGTGTTACCCCGGTTTTTCAACAGGCTGCTAGGTAGTCCGCACGCTAAGTTGGGCGATACGGACTTTCATTCAGTGTCGAAACGTTTCCGTTCGCCAAGCGTCAATTCCATCCAACGCCTGAGGACGAGAACATGCCCGCGCCTCCAGACGTAGCGCGTTTACTTGCTGCCGTAGGCGCTGACGAAATACTCGACCAGCTTGGCATCCATTTCTGTTGGCACAGGCGCGAAATATTTCTCGCGCATCTTCTTCACTTCGGCCTCCCAGAATTTTGCGGGCATCGGCGGCTGGGTGACGGTGTATTCCACCGAGTGACATTGCACGCAAAAAGCTTGCGCGAGTTCCACACCCTTGGCGGGTTTGTAGGTCGCGGTTTCTGCGGGAAGTTCGATGACAGTTTCGCCCGCACTAAGCGGAGCGGCAAAGGCGATGACAGCCGAGACGATGCAGATGAAGATGGTTCGCATGGCCATCAGAAGAGTTCGACGTTCACGGATTCGACCACGTTGCGCATATAACCCGCGGGATTCCAGAGCGGCTCCATCGGCTGCGACTGGCCGGTGCGATTGAACGCGCGGCATTTCCATGCCTGCGCGCCCGCTTGTGCGGCGAGTGTGGTCTTCCATTCACGGAAGGAATACTTGCCGTGATCTTCGCCCAGATCAGCCGCGCTCCATGTGCGACCTCCGTCTGCAGTGAACTGCACTTCTTTGATCCCCTCCCCGCCGTCGAAGGCGATTCCGCGCACAGTAACAGGCGCACCCTTCTTTATTTTTGCACCGTCGGCGTGGCTGGTGATAAAGGAGCGCACGTTCATCTTATTGATGGGCACGGTGCTCTTCGGTGTCGTGCCCGGCTGGATGCACGCGCCTTCGGTGGCAGGAATGCGATAGGCGGTGGCCATCCAAAAATTCGCCAGCGCCTCGGTGAGCACGGTGATCTCGTTCACGTGCTTAACCCAGTAAGTCGCATAATAGCCCGGCACCACAAGGCGCAGCGGGAAGCCGTTGAGCATCGGCAGCGGTTCGCCGTTCATCGTGTGCGCGAGCATGACCTCGCCCGCCATGATGTGTTCCACGTCGAGCGCCTTGATGAAATCTGGAGTCTTTTCAGTAGCGGGGCCATCGAGTCCATTGAACGCCACTTGCTTCGCGTCCGCCGCCAGTCCGGCCTTTTCCAGGACATCTTTCAGGCGAACGCCGCGCCATTTGGCATTGCCCATCGCGCCGTTGCCCAGCTGTCCGCCACCGACACGTGGATTGAAGAAACCGCGGCTGTTGCCCGAACACTGGGCCACGGCGGTAACTTCGACTTGTTCGTAGTTCGTTTTAAGATCGTGCAGACTGAGGGACAGCGGCGATTTCACGCTGCCTTTGATTTCGCAGCGGAAGGTTTCGTCATCGATCTTCAGCGGGATGTTGGCGAGATGATAGCGGACAAAGAACGCATCGTTCGGCGTGATGATGCCCTCGTTAAAAATCGCAAAGGGCGTCTCCAGTTGCGGCGGCCTGCGCGTCAACATTAGCAGTGGGCGCTTCTGCGGAAACTTCACCCGTTGGCGCTCGCCATTGGCGAAAGGCAACTTGACCATGTCCGGCTGCTCAGCCGCCGCGAGCCATTCCCGCCCGGTGAGTCCGACAGCGCCGACCAGCGCAGCGCGGCGCAACCACTCGCGACGTGAATGAAAGACAGATGGCTCCTTGCTCATGGATTATTTTTCCTTGTCCCAGTCTTTGGCTCTTATGTCAAGACAAGAGGCGCGTTGACAGTTCGCGATTCCGCACCAAAGCAGAAGATCGGTTATCAGTCAGTTTTCCACTTAATGAACCTCATCTTCTGCCTGGTCAGTCTTCTCGGCGCATTTCTGCTGTTTCAAGTTCAGCCGGTCATCAGCAAGTTCATCCTGCCGTGGTTCGGTGGCAGTCCCGGTGTGTGGACGACGTGCATGTTGTTTTTTCAGATCATGCTTTTTGGGGGCTACACTTACTCGCACTTTCTCGCGCAACGCCGTCCGCGTGCGCAAGCGTTTATTCACATCGGACTGCTCCTAGCCGCAGCAGCATTATTGCCGATTGTGCCCGATTCTTCACTCAAGCCCAGCGGGGCCGAAGAGCCTGTGGGGCGGATTCTGTGGCTGCTTCTGCGAACGGTTGGCCTGCCGTATTTCATCTTGTCTGCAACCAGCCCGCTCGTGCAGGTCTGGTTTTCGCATCGGTTTCCGCAACGTAGTCCGTGGCGTTTGTATTCGCTGTCGAATGTCGGCTCACTCGGCGCGCTGCTGACTTATCCTGTGCTGGTCGAAACGCGCTGGGATGTGGTGACGCAGACGCACATCTGGTCGTGGGCCTTCGTCGTATTCGCCGTGCTCATGGCCGCGCTGGCGTGGACCAACCAAAAGCGCGACAACAAAGTAACGCCGGAAGGTGATCTGCATCCGCAATCGAAAACTCATGAAGAGAAACCCACCTGGCTGCAAAGGCTGCAGTGGCTGCTGCTTCCGGGCTTTGCCTCGCTTGTTTTGCTGGCCACGACCAATCATGTCTGCCAGGACGTGGCGGTGATACCCTTCCTCTGGGTGGTGCCGCTGAGCCTCTATCTCGTTTCCTTCATCATCTGCTTCGATCACCCTCGCTGGTATGTGCGCGGTGCCTGGGCATTGCCCGCAGTGGTGCTGGTCTTCCTTGCGTCCGGTCTGAGTAAAATACCGTGGCCGGTGGGTTCGCTCTTGCACGAGCATGGTTTTATCACTGACCTTTCGATTTACTTCGGCGCGATGTTTTTGCTGTGCATGGTCTGCCACGGCGAATTGGCCCGGCGAAAACCCGGCACGAAATATCTTACGGAATATTATCTTCTCATGTCCGCAGGCGGCGCGCTCGGCGGGCTGTTGGTAAGCTTGGTTGCTCCGCAGATTTTCAAGACCTTCCTCGAGTGGTCCATCGCGCTCCTCGTTGGCTTTGCACTGGTGATCGGGGTGGCATGTGTCGGTTTGATGCCCAAGTGGCGCGGTGCCAAGGCCGTCACCTGGTATGCGGTGTGGCTCTCCATTGGCGTGACCGGTTTGTGGATGATGAAGAGCTGGGAGTTCAAAAGCGAAACCCCGCTGGAGCGCACTCGCGACTTCTACGGCGCGCTATCCGTCGCCGAGGAGCGGCACAAAAAAATCGGTGACGTGATCCGCTACTTCATCTGCGGCGGCACTTTGCACGGGATGCAGAACACCTCGCCAGAGCACCGGCGCGATGCGCTCGCTTACTACGGCCCGGAGACAGGAATCGGGGTCGCGTTGACGGCATTGAAATCAAAGCCTGACGCGCGCGTCGGCATTATCGGCATGGGGGTCGGGGCTGTGGCGTGCTATGCGGAGCGCGGACAGACCTATCGCTTTTACGAGATCAACCCCAACGTCGTGCGCATTGCCCAGAAGTGGTTCACGTTCACCAAGGATTTGGAAGACCGGGGCGCAAAGTTCGAGCTGGCGCTGGGCGATGCGCGATTGTCACTGGAGCAGGAACCGGCGCAGGCGTTCGATGTGCTGCAACTCGATGCCTTCAGTGGCGACTCGGTGCCTGTGCATCTCCTCACGCGCGAGGCGTTTGCGCTATACCTCCGGCACTTGAAACCGGACGGCATCATTGTGATTCATATCACGAATCACTTCCTCAATCTCGCGCCGGTCATGGAGCGCGCCGCGCAGGAATTCGGCCTGCACACGGTGCGCATCGCCACCACCGTCCCCGAAAAGCTAAACAACGGACACTATTCAGCCGATTACATCCTGCTGACTCGCGATGAAAAATTCATCGCCGCCCATCCTCCGGTGCTGCCTTCCTTTGCCAAGCACTTGGACGTGCCGCTATGGACAGATCACCGGCACAATCTGTTCCAGATTTTGCAGAAGCATTGACTGCCCCAGGCTCTTTAAACAGTGTAAGCAACACTCTTCTTCTACGCCGCGTAGCGACGGCGGATGGTAGGCGTGGGTTTCAACCCACGGTTATCTGCGCACGCCATTTTTGTCGCGTAGCGACAACGTAACCCGTGTATCAACGGCACCACCCGGTTCCGCCGTCGCGACGCGACGGATAATCTCGTTGACGTCGACCGTGGGTTTAAACCCACGGCTACCAACCATTGTCGCTACGCGACAAAAACCTACTTTTTCTTTCCCTTCCGCTCCTTCTTATCCTTGTCCCATTCCTGCTCGGTAACGATCTTGTTCGCTGTCGCCGCAGGGGCGAAGTCCGCAGGAATGCGCTTGAACTTGATGAGATATTTCAAGGCGTTGTCGAGCTGCATAACAGGGCTATTGTAAGATTCGATTTTATCCGCACTCGACTTGCTGACTTCTTCGAGAAACGCCGTGGCTAACTTTTCCACCCTGTTGCCTCATAAGTAATGACACCGGCGGAGGTTTTGGAGGGGAGGAGCAAAAAGGTCGTTGACTCATAAAGGATGACACCGGCAACCAAGCTGAT
>JAYVOH010000095.1:0-15267 GCA_043758025.1 Verrucomicrobiota bacterium | reverse complement strand
GCGGCCGCGATCCATCATGGCGAGAAAAAAGGCCGTTTGGAACTCGAATACTACGGAGTGGACGATCTCAACCGCTTGCTCGGTATCATGGGGCTCGCGGATGAGGAATCCAGCTTGTGAAAGCCATGCCCTTGCGTGTCTGCCTTTTTTTTGCGCTGCTTCTACCAGCCTGCGCGCCCTCTGCGACCACGCATCCAGATGATGCCGCGGTGCGTGTCATGTTGAATCGATATTTTGATACTTGGTCGCAGCGGGACATGGACGGCTACGGAAAATGTTTTGATCCGCAGGCGCGCATTTTGTTTGTGACAAAGAATGGAGAAATTGTCAGCGAAGGTGTCACTGATTTTTTGCACGGGCAAAAGCTGGGCCATGAGCAGGCGGTGACTCCCATGACGGAGCGTCCGATAGAGATTAAAATTCAGGGAGATGCCTTGATCGCCCAGGCTGCTGTGAAATGGGCCTTGACCAAGGGATCGAAAGAAGAGCGCGGCACCGATTTCTTCACGCTGCGCCGCGTGGGTGATGAGTGGAAGATTGTCAGTCTGGTTTTCTACGCCGAATGAAACCCGCCAAACCATCCCCAAACCCGGCCAGCTCAAAAGTTGAGCTTCCGAAAAATGCCCGCATCTCCCGGCTGCTGCTCGGCTTCATCTGCTTCATCGCCGGTGCGGCCATCATGGTGATCGAGATCAGTGCCAATCGTCTGCTGGCGCCTGAATTCGGCAACAGTCTTTACACTTGGACGGCGCTCATCGGAGTCATCTTGATCGCGTTCAGTGCCGGCGGATACCTCGGCGGAGTGCTGGCGGACAAGTTTGGCCGCGTGGACTTGCTCGGCTGGCTGCTGGCTGGCGCAGCCGTGCTTACCATGGTTATTCCTTTTTTAAGCACCGCCATGGCTTCGTCGTTCGCCGGTCATGGACTGATCTCCGGTCCGATTTTTATATCGCTTTTTTTGTTCGCACTTCCCGGAATCTTGTTGGGGGCGATCTCGCCGGCATCGGTGCGTTTCTACAGTCTTTCGGATCAGGATCATCACATTGGTTCCTCCGCCGGAGTCATCAGCATGTTGGGATCGCTCGGCAGTTTCGTCGGCACTTTTCTTTCGGGATTTGTCCTGCTATCCTCATTCGGCGTAAAGACCATCTTCGTGGGAACCGGGGTGGTTTTGCTAATGCTGGCGCTGCTTGCCTTTTGGATGGCCAGACAGTCGCCCAAAGTTCAAGCCGGAGCTGTGGCGGCCGCATCGCTTGCCGCTTTGTTGGGCCTGTTCTCCGAGGCCAGGGCGTCTGATGACGTCATCTTCACCCAGCCCTCATTTTATCATCAGATCGAGGTCAGACAGCCCAAGCACGACGTGAACCGCTACCTGCATCTCGACTCCACTTTGGAGGGCGCGATGAATTCCAAAAATGGCGATCTCGTCCTGGACTACCAGCGCTTCTGGCAACTGGCCCGGCTCAATGAAAACCTCAAACTCAACCGCGCCCTCTTCATCGGCGCAGGCGCATTTGGCATGCCGGAGCAGGTCGCGCGCACCGGTGCTGCCGTTCAGGTGGACGTGGTGGAGATTGACCCGGCGGTGATCGAGGTCGGACGCCGTTTCTTCAAGCTGGATGAATTCCCGAACGTCCGGCCTCATGCCGGTGATGCCCGCCGTTATCTCCAGCATTCGGATCAAAAATATGATCTCATATTTGGAGACGCCTACAATGGAGTCCGGCACATTCCGGCGCATCTCATTACCCGGGAGTTTTTCGAACAAGTGCGTTCTCACCTGACGGAAGACGGCGTCTATCTGATGAACATCATCAGTGCCGTGGAAGGTGACCGCGCCTTGCTTCTGGGGCATGCTCTGGGAACCTTGCGCGCTGTTTTTTCGAACGTGGAAGTTTTTGCGGTCGGCGGTTCACGCACCGATTCGCAGAATGTCATTTTGCTGGCATCAATGAAATCTTGGAAGCCCTGGTTGGAAGATCAATTTTATGCTGCGAATTCATGGCAGGCGCAACTGGTGAACACCCGGGTGCCTCCCGCATTTCAACCCGCACCACTCGCGGTGCTGACTGACGACTGGAATCCGATTGACGCCATTATCGCCCGTCAGTTGTTGCATTAAGGGCTGCAAGCCTTTTAGGAATGAAGCGTTCTTGTATCATGCGCATTGTCATCGCCTGCGTGCCTTGCAAATTCATGGGGGGACCGTGCTGGATGTGCGGATGATTGATCTCGTTTTGCACAAATAGCAAGACAAGCTCCGTCGTCCTCTTGCTTGACAAGATGCGACCATGTTGTGCAGTGTGTCCCATATGAATACACGCTTCATTTCCATGACATTTCTTGCGGCGCTTGCGTTCGCAGTGCTTCCCCTTCATGCCGCCAGCCCGCTGCCGGATGAAATCAAGCAGGGCGGTTTTGCCGTGGGGCCACAGGCCTACACGTTCAACCGCTTCACCGCATTCGAGGCTGTCGAAAAAGCCGAGCAGGCAGGTGCGAAGTGCATCGAATTCTTTCCCGGACAAAAGCTGAGCAAAGAAAGCCCCGACAAAAAGCTGCATCACTCGATGAGTAACGAGGACATCAAGTCGCTGCAAGCCAAGCTCGCGCAGCATCATGTCAAGGCTGTGAACTATGGAGTGGTCGGTGGATCGGGCGAGGCCGAGTGGCGGCAAATTTTTGAGTTTGGCAAAAAACTCGGCGTGTATGCCATCACCACCGAGGACGTGAAGAACATCGACATCATCGAGAAACTGGTGAAGGAATTCGACATCCGCGTCGGCTACCATGAGCACGCCAAACGCCCGCTTGACCGTGGCTACCAGCTTTGGGATCCGAACTTCATCGTCAGTCTTGTGAAGGATCGCGATGCGCGCATCGGTGCCGCGGCTGACACCGGTCACTGGGTTACATCCGGGCTGGTGCCGTTGGATAGCTTGAAGATTCTCAAGGGCCGCATCATCAGTGTTCATCTCAAGGAGCGTCCCGTGATGGGCAAACAGATGCCCGATTGCGTTTATGGCACCGGCATCAGCGACATCGCCGGAATCCTTGCCGAACTGAAGGCACAAGGCTTTCAGGGTAACATCTCCGTCGAATATGAAAACAAGTGGGATGACAATGTCGGCGACGTGAAAGCCAACATAGAATTCGTCAAAGCCTGGGGCGAGAAAAACAAGTAGTCAGCTTGCAGTGGTCAGGCTTCCTGCGTCCCCGCGATCATCACGCGCTCCAGATCCGCGCGCTGTTGTTCGCATTCATCCTCGGTCATGCGGCGGGGGACGGTGAAAGGGTTGGCGAACTCGATTTCAACCTGGGAAAACGGCATTGGCAGCAGGAAGCCATCCCAAAGAGAGAAACGGATGGCGCGACCTCATGGCGCTCATCAGCGGAGAACGAAAGGCCGTCAACGCGCGCCAGCCTCAGCATTGCCAGCACATCACCCATGACCCGTTAACACTTTGCTCGAGATTCCAGTGCATTATCGCATAGCGATAAAAGCCCGTAGCGAGGGGTTGAGCGAAGCGACACCCCTCGTATAGAGGCCCGTTTCCCGCATCGCGGAGCGATGCCAGCAAAGTGGGGTTAAGAACGGCTGGCATCGCTCCGCGATGTGGGAATGCTGAAAACTTGTTCGAGGGGTATCGCTCACGCTCAACCCCTCGCTAACAGCCGCGATGGCTCCGCCATCGTTCATAGTGCAAACACGCCCTGGAACCAGCCCAACCTTGCCTGGGCCATCGACGCCACCGAATACGGCAGAGACCAGAGCGGCCGCAAACTCTTCGTGGTTGCCATCATCGATCTGGCCTCGCGCCACCACTTTGAACCGTTCGTCACCTTCAATCCCCGCGCTGAGGACGTGACCGGACACCTTCGCAAAATCTTCCGGCGCCACGGCCCGCCGCTCCTGCTCAAACGTGACAACGGCAGCCCCTTCAAAAATGCCTCGCTCGACGCGCTGCTGGCCGGGGCTTGCGTCATCCCGCTCAACAGTCCGGCGCATTACCCGCAACTGCACAAATATCTCCGTAAATTCCTTAACTCTGTCAATTTTTGAACCCTGACCCCTTTTCCACACTTTTCCACAAATATCTCCGTAAATTTCTGAACTCTGTCAATTTTTGAACCCTGACACATTTTTCCCCGGCTCAACTGAGAATCTCAACCAATGAGAGCCACGTTTTCATCAAGCACTGTTAGGGTTGCTGACTCCAAGTGCCGTGTTGTCAGGAAAATTGTTCATAGATATGGTCTTATGTAGGTATCCTCTAAAACTCTTCTCTCTTTGAGCACGGCGGAAAAAATCTGCACACAATGCGACAAATTCTTAATTAAGTCGGATTCCTCCAATTCAAGTGACGCATAAATCCCATGCGTCAGCCTAAGGAATGCCCCTCGAAGAGAATTATAGCGATCGATTCTCGCTTTTTTTAGTTCGTGATATTCTTTTTCTTCTTTCTCCTTTTTCCTCTTCGGCGCATCTACGAGGAGATAAATAACAGCGATGATGAAAGCCATGAACATGCCTGCCCATGCCCCGGCTTCACCTTTGGAGGCACCCGCGAAAAGTAACACCAATCCCACAGCAATAACACCTAGGCAGCCCATACAGCCAGTGGGTTTAGTGGCTTCTTCAGGTGCCTCAGCGAATAGACTAAATGATGTGATGCCTTCGTTTAACGCTTGTCTGAGAATTGTTTGCGCTTCTGTGAGTGTTTCATAATGGACTTGAATACAGATCAGCCTGATGCAGTTTTGCTGTGTTGTGTCGTCCAACAGCGCCACCGACTCTTTAATTAGTGTGCGACACATCGTTTGCGTTTCATCAAAATACTCCTTATCGGCAATCTCTCTAAACGAGACGGTATCGGTTTCAAATGCTTGCAGCAAAGCGAGATGTTTCTCAGCCGCGATGTAGGTAATCCAAGGCTGTTCAGTAATTCTTTCCCTCGCTGCCGCCAAAAACTTATTTTGCTGGAACACAAGTTCCTTGCGGTGGGCGTCATGCATCTTGAGCGATAACGGAATACTAGAAATAGGGTATTCAGATGGGAGAGACGCCAGGAGATACGCATCGAATCTATCAGTCGTGGTCATGCCGGTTGAACATGACAGACAACCTCACCCTTCCAAGTTTTTTTCGGCATACGGTGCATTTTTAATCAAGTCTGTCTTGAGAAAACGGGAAAGGGGTGTTTGAAGTCGTGCACTACGGTGTCGCAAAGCTGGCTGGCGGAGCGACTCCAGATGCGCAGTGCGGCCAACGTTAGCCAGAAGCTGCGGCGGGCAGACGATACGGCTCCACTACCTGCGCGATTGAGGCAATTTTTAACCCTGCCCCCTTTGCCCTTTTGCACTGCCTTTATGCGCCTGTAGCACAGCCTTGAAGCCTGATGTGTTGCCATGACATCAGAAAATTCTTCACTTTTGTAGGATATAGGGCAATAAATATTCGATGAACTGCAAATCAACGCAATGTTAGCCGTCGCTCGCGTCACTCATGGCTGATCCTTACGATAACTTCTGCAAGCGTGATACGCCGCAAGACCTAAAAGAGGCTTTGTTTGGCGGCGATCAAGATCGGTTGCGAGCGTGGTGCAAGATGAATCCAGACAGATTGTCTCTTGCTCTTGATTGCATTCACATGCATCACCCTGTTTATCGCGAGATAGTCCAACTCGCGATGTCCGCAAACCAGCAAGCAGAGACGAAAGCCCGCAGCGAGAAATTATTTGCTCAAGCAGAGCGGCATCACTCAGACCGCCAGTGGTGGACACGCTTCGCTGCATGGGTTGCGTTTTTGAGCGCAGTTGTAGGGTTGGCGTCATTTTTGGCGGGCCGCTTCCTACCACCTCCTCAAGACCGCGAACTCTCTCGCCGCGTATCGGCACTTGAGCAGCAGCTTTCAGTCGTCCCACCAAAACTAAAGCCGACCGCACTGCCTCCAACAGCGATAGCACCGCAGCCTACATCAACGCCCACACCAAAGGCAACACCGTGATGCTCGTCTTCACCAACTACACCGCAACGGCTATGCACTGCAGCGAACCGGAACTCACGTCACGGCTATGCTTCCGAGGGAATAGGGGAATAGTGCCATTAGGGTCATGGTTCAAAATTTGGCAACTCCATACAAACACATGGGACAAGTAAAAAGTGCAGTGTTGAAATTGACTAAAGAGCGCATGAAACCGTGTGTTTTGGTTGCTGAGCGCAACAGGCTGGGGCCAGTGATTTGGGCATAGTGTGTCTTCAAGCCATTCCGTCCCACTTCCGGGAGCATGCCAGGATCACTCACCGACAATAAATAGCGCCGACGCCGCGACAACCAACACGAGATCCTCATCACGTGCCTGCTACAGAATCCGTTACGTAATAACGAAGTGCTTGTCTGCGAGCGGGACTGACCGTATCCTCTGCCCATGACCCTGACTCTAAATCTCCCTGACGCCCCAGCGCTTCAGCATGTGTCCGAGGCGGAGATGCGGTTAGAACTTGCCTGTGCGCTGCACGCTCAGGGCAGGATCAGCAAGACAGCGGGCGCGGAGATGGCGGGGCTGGACTTGTTTGCCTTTCAGGAGGCTCTCGGTGAGCGGCAGATCAGCACTTACACGGTGAATGATTTGCATGAGGAGGTAGATGCCTTGAGGTCGATGTTTCCCGCTCAATCCCCTCCGCCTTCGAAGTGAGTGATCGTCGTCTCTGATACATCAGTGCTGCTGAATCTCTGCCGGGTGGAGCTTGATTGGCTGCTGCCCCGGCTCTTCGTCGAGGTCTGGATTCCGCCGACCGTTGAGCATGAGTTCAACCGGCTGGCTGCAGTTCATGCGCGGTTTCACGGACTGTTGTTGCCGGAGTGGGTGCGGCGGTCTGCGCGGGTGACGATTCCTGTCGAGGTGTCCAACTGCCCGGACCTTGATCCTGGTGAAACGGAGGCGCTTGCGCTCGCGCTAAATCTTCATGCAGACTACATCCTGCTGGATGATCAAGCAGCACGACACGCAGCGACCAAACTGGGACAGCGCTTCACCGGTATTGGTGGCATCCTGCTGCTCGCCAAAGGCTCGGGCTTGATCGCTGTGGTGGCACCATCCTTGGACAGGTTACAGAAAGAGGGTCGATTCTTCCTCTCTTCAGCGTTCCGCGCCGAGATGCTCCGGCTTGCAGGCGAGGGGCAGTGA
The DNA here is from genome assembly GCA_043758025.1 of Verrucomicrobiota bacterium. Taxonomy (GTDB): domain Bacteria; phylum Verrucomicrobiota; class Verrucomicrobiia; order Verrucomicrobiales; family Verrucomicrobiaceae; genus VFKE01. The sequence continues at coordinate 8,083 of JAYVOH010000095.1, read as the reverse complement.
CTGCCAATTCAGCGCTGGCCAGCAAGGAGTGGTGTCGTGGTGTTTATCACGCTGAAGCGTGAACACCGAGCTATTCACCCGTCCCGGCGACCATCACGCGCTCAAGATTCGCGCGCTGCTGCTCGCATTCTTCCTCGGTCATGCGGCGCGGGACGGTGAAAGGACTGGTGATTTCGATTTCAACACCGGAGAACGGCAGCGGAATCTGAAAGCCATCCCAGGTGGGAAGCCTAAGTGCACGATCATAGCGAACATGCACGGCCATGAGTTTTCCGCCAGTGAGTTGCGCCAGCTTGATCACGCCCATGTTCATCCGGTAGCGCGGGCCGCGTGGACCATCGGGCGTGACGCCGATATCGTGCCCGGCTTTCACGCAGTCCGCCAGTGCCATCAAGGCCTGCACACCTCTTCGGGAGCTGGAGCCGCGAACGGGAAAGAATCCGAAATCCGAGCAGACATCGGCAATGATCTGGCCGTCGCCGCTGGCGCTAGTGAGCACCGCACCGCCGCGACCGGGGAAAAGACTCTGATGCAACCATGGAAAAATGAACATGCGGTTGTGCCAGAAAATCCAGGTGCGCTGATCCATGTCCTGCCCCGTGATGCCCGAGTGATCCACCACCCGGAAGCGCAAGGTTTCGCAGATGGCACGGATGAGCCAGGCGACAGGTTTGCCGGGGTTTTTGAGTCGAATCTTGGCCACGCGGATGATCTTGGTCTTGGATCAAAGATACTCCACTTCGTGCAGACGGCGGGTCAATCCGGTGAGTTTTTCCATGCGCTCTGCATAGATTGAAACATTCGCCGCTTTGGGTTTGCAACGCGTGCTTTCATCAAGCCTCACCAGACGCACGGTCAGTTCTTCGATGTTCTTCACTTTGCCGGTGGGCTTCAAGGTGGCGAAGGCCGCCTGCACTGCCGCGCCCAGTGCCGCGCCTTCGGCGGTGGCCAGGGTGACGACTTCCGCATTGAACACATCGGCGGCGATCTGCCGCCAGGCCGGGCTTTGCGAGCCGCCGCCGGTGAGCCGGATTTCCGTGGGGTTCATGCCGAGTTCACGGAAGCGTTTCAATCCATAAGCGAGTCCCAGCGTTGCGCCCTCGACGGCGGCACGCGCGATGTTCTGCGGCGTCATGTTTGTGGTGCGCAGTCCGTGAAGGACGCCGGTTCCATTGGGCAAGTTCGGTGTGCGTTCGCCATTGAGATAGGGGAGGAAAGTCAGGCCGTCTGCTCCTGCGGGTGCGCTGGAGACTGCGGCTTCCAGTTGCGAAATGCTCCAGCCGAACATTTCTCTGACCTGCTCCGTGACGACGGTGACGTTCATCGTGCAGACCAGCGGCAGCCATTGATCTGTGCTGTCACAGAACGCGGCCACTTCACCCTGACCGTCCACGACGGGTTCCGCAGCAACTCCGTAAAGCGTGCCGCTGGTGCCGAAGCTGGCCGTGATGACACCCGGCTTCACATTGCCGGTGCCAATCGCGCCCATCATGTTGTCGCCGCCGCCCGCGCTGATGATGACGGTTTCGGACAAGCCCCATTTCTTCGCGAGTTCGGGTCGCAACGTGCCGTGCGCCTCCAGGGAGGAGCCGAGAGGCGGCAGCATGTCGTGCACGCGCGGGTCCACGAAATCACAAATCTCCCGCGACCATTTGCGCGTGCGGACATCGAGAATGCCCATGCCGCTGGCGTCGCCGTATTCCATGCGCTTCACACCGCTGAGGTGGAAATTGATGTAATCATGCGGGAGCAGGATGGATGTGATTTTGGCAAAGTTCGCCGGTTCGTTTTGTTTGAGCCAGAGAAGTTTCGGAATGGTGTAGCCGGGCAGCATGGCATTGCCCGCGAGATGGATGCACCCGGCCTGTCCGCCGAATTCATGCGCGATCTGTTCGCACTGCGCAGCGGTGGAGGTGTCGCACCAGAGCTTCGCAGGGCGCACCACCTTGTCATTGGCATCCAGGACCACGAGACCGTGCTGCTGGCCGCTGACGCCGATGCCGGCGATCTTCGCTCGGGCGGCGCCGAGCTTGTCCAGGCACTCGGCAACGGTTGCGTCCACGGCATCAAGCCAGTCCTGCGGGTTCTGCTCCAGATGACCGGCAGGAAGGCCGCCGATGAGTTCGTATTTGCGATGAGCGGTGGCGAGGATTTTGCCGGTCTCGAAGTCCAGCACAATGGCCTTGGTGCTCTGAGTTCCGCTGTCGATGCCGAGAAATAACATGGTCTGGTAAGGGTTGGGTTGATCGTTCTGATGTTCGTTTTCCGCGCTTGCCGCAGCGGGCATCCAGCCTAACGTAGCCGACACAACCACCGCAAGCGCGGTTTTGCCTCATGGTCAAGAAACTCCATCACACCCGATATCGTGTCGCCGACCTCGATAAAACTGTTTCCTTCTACAAGGATGTTCTCGGTCTGGCCGAAGTCCGTCGAGTCAAATCTCCACGCGGTTCCGAGCTGGTTTTTCTCAAGGCCCCCGAGAGCGAGGAGCTTATCGAGATTTGCTGCTACCCCGCCAGCGGCCCGGTGATCATCGGCCCCGACCTGACGCATCTGGCCTTTGAGGTGGATGATGTTGAGGCATTTGCCAGGCACGCTGCCGCGAAGGGTTATCCACTTTCCGATGGCCCAACGCAGAGCAGCAGCGGGGTTTTTGCATTTATTGACGCGCCGGAAGGATACGAGATTGAATTGATCCAGCGCGGTTGATACAGTGCAACTGGATGATGAAAAAAACTCAACACTGCAAACTCGACTCCCATGGAATTTGACTGGATAAACGTTCCCTTCGATCTCGCGGCGCTGCCGCCCAGGGATATTGAAGAATCATTTGAAGACCCGTTCGCACTCAAGCTGCTGCCGGATGTCGAAAACCAAAGTTCCAAGTCTGCGCGATATTTCTCACTCGGCAAATCGCTCGTCGGTCGCGGCATCTCCAGCGTCTTCTGGACTGACGGAAAAAAATATCGTGTCATCCATGCGCGCCCGATGACTGCGGAGGAAGAGCATTTTTATGAGCGCACAAAATCCCAGGACATCTGACCGCATCACATGAAAACCATCCGCAGTTGGAATGAACTTCCTCAATTTGAGACCGAGGAAGACGAGTCACGCTTCTGGGCGGGCCATCAGCTCGACATCCGATTGATGAAGAGCAGCATCCATCAGCCCGATGTGCGGGAATCCACCACGATCACGCTTCGATTCGATCCCCGCATGTTGAGCCGGATCAAGAGACTGGCCCGGAGCCGTTTTCTGAACTATCAGAGCATGATCAAGCAGTGGCTCAGCGAGCGGATGGAGCGGGAGATGAAAGACTGAATCCGGGATGAAAGCATTTTCGCGCCTCACACCGTTCATAATAACGGCACTGATTATCTCGCTGCCTTTCAAGGCACGATCCGACGACGCCGCCCGACTTAAGGAACTGGATGCGTATTGGGCGGAGGTTTCCCGGACGGTTCGGGAAGGCGACCTCGAGGGCTATGCGGCCACCTGCCACGCCGAGGGAGTCCTGGTCAGTGGCGTCAAGAAAATGAGCCAGCCTTTGTCCAAGGCACTCGAGCGCTGGCAGCACGAGTTCGCCGACACCAAGGCGGGCAAGATGAAAGCTAGTGTCGAGTTCAAGTTCTCGCAGCGGATGGGCGATGATACGACCGCTTTGGAGACCGGCATATTTCTCTACTCCACCGTCACTCCCGACGGGAAAGTCGTCAGGGAATACATTCACTTCGAGGAACTCCTCGTGAAGCGTGAAGGCTGGAAAGTCCTGATGGAATATCAGAAATCCAAGGCCACGCCGGAAGAGTGGGACGCGCTCAAATAATCTGAGGCAGCAAAGGGCCGCATGGATAAACGCACCGCTGAACAACGCGCCGCGCAACTGCGCGAGGAAATCGAACGCCACAACCGGCTCTATTACCAGCAGGCGCAGCCGGAGATCAGCGACCGTGAGTTCGACGCCTTGCTGCGTGAATTGCAGGACGTTGAGTCCGCGCATCCCGATCTGGTCACACCGGACTCGCCCTCGCAGCGCGTCGGCGGTGCGCCGCTGGATGGCTTCACGCAGATTGCGCACACGGTGCCGATGATGAGCCTCGACAACACCTATTCCGAGGCTGATCTGCGCGAGTTCTATGCGCGATTGCAGAAGGGCTTGGGCAAGGAGCGCATCCGCTGCGTCATCGAGCCTAAAGTGGACGGCGTAGCACTCGCGGTGCGCTACGAAAACGGTGTGCTAAAGCATGCGGCGACGCGCGGCGATGGACGCATGGGCGACGACATCACGCAGAACGTGAAAACGATCCGCTCGCTGCCGTTGCGTCTACCGAAGCAGGTGCCACAAACCTTTGAAGTGCGTGGTGAGGTTTATATGAATCGCGCGGACTTTGAGAAGATGAATGATGCGCGCGAGGAAGCGGGCGAGGCGCGCTTCGCCAATCCGCGCAACTCCACCGCTGGCTCGCTCAAGCAACTCGATCCGCGCGAGGTCGCCAAGCGCCCGCTCAAGATTATCTTCTGGGGCCTGGGCGATCCCGGCGAAGCGAAGCTGGAATCGCAAAGCGACATCATCGCGTTGCTAAAAGATGCGGAATTGCCCAAGGCCGATCTCATTTGGCATTGCGACTCTGCCGATGAAATCATCGAAGCCATTCGCGATCTCGACGTGAAGCGAAAGAAGCTTCCCTATGAAACCGATGGCGCGGTCATCAAGGTGGATGCCTTCACGGAGCAACGCGATCTCGGCGCGACGAGCAAAGCCCCGCGCTGGGCCATCGCCTACAAATACCAGCCGGAACAGGCGGAGACGCGCTTGCTCGCCGTCGATATCCAAGTTGGCCGCACTGGAGCGCTCACGCCTGTTGCACGCTTGGAGCCTGTGTTCCTGAGCGGCAGCACCGTGAGCAATGCCACGCTGCATAACTTTGAGGAGATCGAGCGCAAAGACATCCGCGTGGGTGATCTCGTCATCATCGAGAAGGCAGGGGAAATCATTCCTGCCGTCGTCAGTGTGAATGTCTCCAAGCGCACCAGTGATGAGAAGCGGGTTCATGCGCCGACGCATTGTCCTGTATGCGGGACTGCTATAGTGAAGGACGAGAGTCAGGTTGCGATTCGCTGTCCGAATCTTGATTGCCCGGAGCAGGTAAAGCGCCGTTTGGAACATTTCACCCATCGCGGAGCCATGGATATCAGCGGACTAGGCGAGCAAGTCGTGGGGCAGCTGGTGGATGCGAAGTTGGTGCGCGCTGCCGCCGATCTTTATGATTTAAATGAACTTTCTCTCGCACGATTGGAGCGTCAGGGCGCGAAGAGCATCGACAATCTGTTAAAGGGAATTGAGGCCAGCAAACAGCAGCCGCCGTGGCGTCTTATTTTTGGACTCGGCATCCTGCATGTCGGCACCTCTGCGGCCCGTTCTTTGTTGGAATATTTCGGATCAGTCGATGAAATCGCCAGGGCGGAAATCTTCGATCTGCTCAAGGTGCAAGACATTGGCGCTGTCGTGGCCCAGAGCATCCACGCGTGGTTTCGAGATGAGCGCAATGCCCTGCTGTTGGAACGTCTGCGCTCGGCAGGACTGCTATTTTCCAATCCAAAAATCGAGCGCGCCTCCGACAAGGTGGCAAATACGACATGGGTCATCACTGGAACGCTCAGCCAGTCTCGTGAGGAAATCGCGGACATCATCCGTTCCCATGGAGGCAAGGTCTCATCAAGCGTGAGCGCCAAGACAACTTATCTGCTGGCAGGCGAAGAGGCGGGCAGCAAACTGGACAAGGCGAAAAAGCTTGGCGTCAGGATTTTGAGCGAGCCGGAATTCCTCGTCATGCTGGAATGATCGGCGGCGGGTTGTTTTCATTTGCCCCGCGCCCGTTCATGCGGATGGTTTCACTCACATGTCCGCCAAGCATCCCGTTGAGACACAGGCTCAGATTTTTCGCATCGGCACTCCTGAGAAGCCGTTCCGTTTTGCCAGCGGATCGGAGATGGATGACGTATCCATCGCTTACGAAACATACGGCAAACTCAACGCTGAGAAGACTAACGCCATTTTGTTATTTCATGCGCTGTCGGGCAGCCAGCACGCTGCTGGTGTCTGTCGCAGTGTCCCGGAGGCCAATGGTCGTTGGACGGAGGATTGCCAGCACGGCTGGTGGGACTTGTTCATCGGTCCGGGCAAGGCGTTGGACACGAATAAATACTTCGTCATCTGCGCGAACTTTCTCGGCGGCTGCTACGGAAGCACCGGCCCCGCCACCATCAATCCGAAGACAGGCAAGCCTTACGGCGCGGAATTTCCGCCGGTGCTGACCTCGGATGTGGTGCGCTCGCAGATGCTTCTGCTCGACCATCTCGGCGTGGCGACGCTGCACGCTGTGATCGGCGCGTCCATCGGCGGATTGATGGCACTGAATCTCGCGACCATGTTCCCCGACCGGGTGCGGATTATCATTCCCATCGCCACTGGTTCGCGCACCACGGTGCTGAACCGGTTGCATGTTTTTGAACAGGTCATGGCCATCGAAAACGATCCGCATTTCCGCGGTGGAAATTTTTATGACGGCACTCCGCCGGAATACGGTCTCGCGCTCGCGCGTATGATTTCGCACAAGACTTTTGTTCATCTGGACGCCATCGAGCGCCGGGCGCGCACGGATGTCATTCAGGCTGACGACCAGCTTTCGTGGTATCGGGTCGCTCACAACGTTGAGAGCTACATGCTGCATCAGGGAAAGAAATTCGTGAAGCGTTTCGATGCCAATACCTATCTGCGCATTTGCAACATGTGGTTGCGCTTTGATCCGCTGCGCGATGCGGGCGTGGAGAACTATGGCGCGCTCTTTGCCATCAGCCGTCGTGCGGGTCATCATTATCTGGTCTTCAGCATTGATTCAGACTTCTGTTTCTATCCCGAGGAACAGGCCGAACTGGTCAGGTATATCGAAGACGCCGGAGTCTCCGTCATGCACATTACTGTTCATTCGGCGAAGGGACACGATTCCTTCCTGCTTGAACCCGAACTCTACACGCCGCATCTGGCCTATTCTCTGCGCGGGGGAGAGGCCCCGTTATTGGATTCAGACAAGGACGATCCGGGATTGTAAACGCAGAGCGATATTTGCGATGATGCTTGGTCCGCGTATGATGGCGCATGGTTCCTGAATTTTGGATTCACCTCGGCGCTGCATGGCAATGGTTTTTGGTCGGGCTGGAAATGGCCGCGCTGACTGTCGGGCTCGCGCATGTGACCCTCAGGCAGCGCGACTCACGCGCGGCGGCTTTCTGGGCGGTGATTATCATCTTCGTTCCGCTGCTGGGCGCGGCATTCTATTCCGTCTTTGGCATCAATCGGCTGCGCCGCACCGTTAAAAAATATCGCAGCGGCATGGAATCGCACAAGACGGTGGTCGGTGAAGCGGTGCCGGCGAATCCATGGGAAAAGTTTCCCGAGATCAGCGGACTGCGGCGTCTGGCGGCGACACTGGGCCGGCTTTCGCGCTATGAATTTACCGTTGGCAACAAGGTGGTCATCTATCGCACTGGCGATGAGGCCATGTCGGAGATGCTGAAGGCGATCAAGTCAGCGAAGAGATCGATCACGCTTTGCAGTTACATTTTTGAAGCAAAAGGCATCGGGCAAAAATTCGTGGATGAACTTGTGGCGGCAAAACTGCGCGGAGTTGAGGTCCGGGTCATGGTGGATGATGCGGGCACACGCTACTCGTGGCCTCCGGTTACGCGCATTCTGGCGAAGCGGGGCATCAATGTCGCGCGTTTCATGCCGCACCGCTTTGTCTTGCGTTTGCTCACAATGAACCTGCGTAACCATCGCAAGATTCTCGTCGTGGACGGCTGTGTTGGATTCACCGGCGGCATGAACATCCGTCAGGGAAATATGCTTTTAGAGAATCCAAAAAGCCCGGTGCTAGACATGCATTTTCGTGTAGAAGGCCCGGTCGTGCGGCAGTTCCAGCGAGCTTTTGCCGAGGATTGGGCATACTGCGCTCGTGAGGTTTTGGCGGGTGATTTGTGGTATCCTGAGATCCAGCCGTGCGGCAATGTGGCGGCGATCGGTGTG
>JAYVOH010000094.1:0-36215 GCA_043758025.1 Verrucomicrobiota bacterium | reverse complement strand
TGACTTCAGTTTTTCCGCTTTCCGCTTTCAGCTTTCCGCTTTCAGCTTTCAACTTTCAGCTTTCAACTTTCAGCTTTCAACTTTCAGCTTTCAACTTTCAACTTTCAGCTTTCAACTTTCAACTTTCAGCTTTCAACTTTCAACTTTCAACTTTCAGCTTTCAACTTTCAACTTTCAACTTTCAACTTTCAGCCTTGCTCCCTCCCCGCATCAGCTTCGTCATCCCGTGTTATAACTACGGACGTTATCTGCGGGATTGCCTGGATCGCATCTTCGCCCAGGAAGGCGGTTACGATATAGAGGTCATTGCGGTGAATGATGCCTCGCCGGATAACACCATTGATATTTTGCGTAGCTACGCAGACCCGCGATTGAAGATCATTGATCGTCGAGAGAATCGGGGGCACGTATTTACAGTGAACCAAGGACTGGCGGCGGCAACGGGCAAGTATCTGGTGCGCATTGACCCTGATGATCGGCATCATCCGCAGTTCCTCTGCAAAACGGTGCCGGTCTTGGAAGCCAATGGCCAGATTGGGCTGGCCTATGGCAACATCGACATTATCAATGACACAGGTGAAGTTACGGTTACAAGCGCTGATACGCAGCATGGCGGCAAGGACTTCACGGGCAATGAGCTGATCGCCCTGCTCAAGAAAAATTTCATCTGTGCGCCCACCGTGATCGCGCGTCGCGAGGCCTGGATGAGCGCATGGCCGGTGCCTGAGGGGTTGGCGTTTAATGATTGGTATTTTAACATCATGCTCGCCCGCTGCTGGACATTTCATTACTGCAATGGTGTCCTCGCCGATTACCGGGTTCATGGCAGCAACTGGCACGCGAAAGTCAGCCAGGACGGGAGCGAAGAGCGTTCCGTCCTCTGGCTGTTAAATAAGGTCTATGCCGAACCCGAAACTGACCCGGCCTTGGAAGAAGCCAAGCAGGCGGCGAAAGCTGAGGTGTATGCCTCGCAATATTTGGATTTCGCCACCAAGTATTTCGGGCATGGCATGAATGCTGATGCCCGTCGTTGTTACAAGGAAGCCTGGCGCTGGTGCCCGGAGTCCTTCCGGCACGGCGCACACTTGCGCCTTTGGCTGGCTTCGTTTCTCCCGGCATCGGTCTATGCCGACCTCAAACGGTTGATCCTTCGACGCCCCATCTAATCACCATGCTCGGCTGGTATCAACGTCTCTTGCAAACAGTGCTCATGCGAGTGCGGCCCAACGTGCTCGCGGCGAAACTCAAGACCCTGCTCGGGGTCAAGCGGGTCGTTATTTCAACCGGGCAGGGCCGCTTCTGGATTGATCCGGTCTCTTTACTCGGCATCGCCCTGACCGAACGGGGCGTGCATGAAACGTGCATGGTGCAGACGCTAGATAAGTTTTTAAAAGTCAGTAAAAGTTTTGTTGATCTAGGTGCAAATGAAGGCTATTTCACCGTTATTGGTGCGCGACTATGTGGAGCGGAGGGCCGGGTGCTGGCCATCGAGCCGCAACATCGTCTGCTTCCGGTGATCGAGGAGAATCTCCGCCTCAATGGTCTTACCAATACGCAAATCGTGAACACGGCTATTTCCGACAAACCAGGTCGTGCGGAACTGCATCTAACTTCCAGCACCAACTCTGGTGGCAGCGGCTTCCACCGCCACACACATTACAAACTGCCGACGCAGGAAATTGGCCTGCAGACCTTGGAGCAGGTGCTTGATGCAAATGGCGTGACGGTTGTGGACTTGATGAAGATTGATATTGAGGGCTTTGAGTATGAAGCGGTCTTGGGATCACCCCGAGTGTTTGAACATCACCGAGTGAAAGCCCTGGCCTTGGAACTACACCCTGAAATTCTTTTTGAACGTGGAATTCGCGCCGAAGACAACACAGAAATGCTGAGGCGTTATGGTTACGCTCGAGGTGAGTCATTCAACAACGCGGTCTGGTTGGCTCCAGAATGATGCAAAAGAAAATCCTCCACGTTCCCTTCACTTACTACCCCGATCCCTGCGGTGGAACGGAGGTCTATGTGGCGGCGCTCTGCCGGTTCCTGAATGATGCGGGCATTGATCACATCATCGCTGCCTCCGGCAAAGTGAAGGCAATCTATGAGCATGAGGGACTGCGAGTTCATCGGTTCGTCATCCATCCCGCGCTTACTCAAGAGATGATGTATGGCGAGGGCGATCCCACTGCGGCTCAGAATTTCGCAAGGGTGTTGGATGAGGAGCATCCCGATCTGGTTCACTATCACTCTTTCACCCCTGCGGTAAGTGTTCTTTGCTTGCGTGAAACTCAGAAGCGCAGCATTCCGGCACTGGTTACTTACCATACGCCTACAGCCTCCTGTCAGCGCGGCACCTTGATGAGGTGGGGGACTGCGCCCTGTGACGGAGAGATGCGTCCAGGACGATGCGCGGCGTGCTTCCTGCAATCTCATGGCATGTCCAAGCCGCTGGCCTGGGTGGCATCTTTCATCTCTCCAGTGACTCAGCCACTGGCGCTCCTTCCCGGCCTCCCCAATTCCGTGCGCGCCGTGTTGCGCGCAACGCCATTGATGACGGGCCGCATTGATGCAACACGCGAATGGTGGGCCGGCATGGTCCGGGTGATCGCCCTCTGTGAATGGACCAAGCAACTTCTTTTGCTCAATGGTGTGCCCGGATCCAAAATTAACAAAGTGCGCCACGGCCTGCCGGCACCGTTTGAAAATCGGGCCGCCGTGCGGGCATCAAACACACCGCTCAAGCTCGCGTTTCTGGGGAGAATGGATGTGAACAAAGGTATTGATTTGTTGATACAAGCCCTGCGCCTTGCTCCCGAATTATCGGTTACTCTGGATTTGTTCACCATTGCTCCGCAGGGGGACGATGCCTTGGGGCGGAAACTTATGTCGCTCGCCAAGGAAGATGCGCGGATCTGCTTCCGCGCGCCCGTTCCTGCCGGAGAAGTGGTGAACACGTTGCGTGGTTACGATGCGCTGGTGGTGCCCTCCCGCTGGTTTGAAACCGGGCCGCTGGTGATTCTGGAGGCGTTCGCTGCGGGCATTCCGGTGTTAGGTTCCAATCTCGGGGGAATCCCCGAATGGGTGATGCACGAGCGCAACGGACTGCTGGTGCCTGAACCTACGCCAACGGCATGGCGTGACGCGCTGTCCCGGCTGGCACTGGAACCCGGGCTGCTCACCCGATTGCAGGCCGGCGTCCACCCTCCCCGCACCATGCGCGAGGTGGCGGCAGAAATGAAATTGATCTACGAAGAAATTCTCGCCGCCTAATTTGATGCTTCCGACCGTTCCCATTTCTGTCGCCATTCCTGCCTTCGGCAACGAGCATGCGCTGGCAGGCACTTTGCAACGCATCTACGCATGTCGTCCTCTGCCACAGGAGATTCTGTTGCATTACGACGGGGGCTGGGAACCGGCCATTGATCCCAGTGTCGGCGCGCCGATCCCTGTGCGCATCTTCCGCTCGGCCCACCGCCTGGGCCCCGGCGGTGGCCGTCAGGTTTTGTTTCACGAGTCCAGTTGTGAATATATCGCCAGTTTCGACGACGATTCATGGCCTTTGGACGCTGATTACTTTGCCAAGGTCATCGCGCTCATGTCGGCCTTCCCCGATGCGGGAGTAATTTCGCCGATAGTGTATCTGTCAGAAAAACCCGTGCTGCCTCCCTTGCTGGAAGCCTCGGCGGCCCGTTCTTACGACGGCAGCGCCTCGATTCATCGAAAAAGCATCCATGTAAAACTGCCGGGCTATGTTCCAGTTCCCAGCGCCTATGGAGTGGAGGAGACGGACATTAGCCTGCAAATCCATGCTGCTGGTTACGAAATCATTCATACACCCTGGCTGCGTGCCTGGCACGCCCGCCCGCAATCGGAAAATGCCCATACCATCCTGCCATGGATCAAGAACGAAGTCCTCCTCTCCTATCTCCGTTATCCCCTGATCGCCCAGCCGTGGGGCTGGGTGCGGGCGTTGCGCCATGTGCTGCGACATCGAAAAGAAACCAGCCTTCACTCAATGTTGCGCAGCCTTGCGGAGAGCATTCCGCACTGCGCACATTACTCACGCTACAAGAAGACGTGTTCCTTCGGCGAGATTTGGCGGCACCACCGGACACCATCCCGGGAATGGCTGCTGAAAGTCCATGCTGGGACCGTTGATCAGCTGCTGGCGGTGACGGCAACCCCAGCGCCACCCGCCCGACGGATTTTGTATATTCAATATACCAACCCCGCCGCTTATCCCCCGTTGGAGCACAGTTCGCAAATCCTGACGAGCCGCGGTTGGGAAGCAGAGTTCTGCGGTCTCAAAGGGCGTGGAGGCGCCTCGCTCGAACTGCCTCCAAATCCGCGAGTCAGCGTGCGTCAGATGAACTGGTGCAACCCGGGGATGAAGCAGAAGTTCCACTATTTGTTTTTCCATATCTGGATCGCCTGGCGCGCCTGGCGTTTCCGTCCTCACTGGATTTATTGCTCGGATGCGCTTTCCACCTCATCCAGCCTGCTGATCCGGCGGCTCACGGGTTGCCGCGTGCTCTATCACGAGCACGATTCGCCGAATCCAACCGCCGGCAAAAGTGAAAGTGGCTTTGTCAGTTTCATTCTCAAAAGGCGGAAAAAACTGGCGAAAAATGCCGATGCCATCGTCCTCCCCAATGTAAAGCGCCTGGATAAATTCATTAGTGACAACCGGCCCTCCGGCAGAACTTTCTGCGTCTGGAATTGTCCTTCCATCAATGAGACTGCCCGTGCGTCGTCGCGCTCCGTTGTTCCATCTGATCCGATCCGCCTGCTCTACCATGGTTCGATTGTCCCGGACCGGTTCCCAAAGATTTATTTACAGGCGCTTCAACAATGCGGCCCGGGGGTAAGCCTGCGGCTGGTGGGATATGAACCGCCGGGCCATCTCGGTTACACAGATGAACTCGTCGAGGAAGCCCGCATGCTGGGCTTGGCCGAGAGGTTTGAATATCTCGGCCCTCTGAACCGGAATGAAATGATGATGAAATGCGCCGAATGCGACGTGGGCCTTTCCATGTTGCGCATCCATGAAGGCGACATCAACATGCTCCACATGGCCGGTGCCTCGAACAAACCTTTCGATTATCTTTCCCAAGGGCTGGCCCTGATTGTTTCGCCGGATCCCGAGTGGAACCGGCTTTATGTGCAAAGCGGCTGCGCCGTGAGCTGCGATTCGTCAAACGTATCCCAACTTGCAGAAACTTTTGCCTGGCTGCGCGATCATCGCGATGAAGTGCGCCGGATGGGTGAAACAGGCCGGTCTCTTGTCCAATCACGTTGGAACTATGAAGCGCAATTCCAACCGGTTCTCGAACTCCTGGAGTCCACAGATGCCACCCGCTGAACCAGCGTTGTCGCCTGCCGCCGGGATTCCGCCCTGGCTGCGATTGCTTCGTCTGCTGCCGGCAAGAATGCCCGGCAAATCAAGGCTTGCCCGTTGGTGTATTCATCATGCCTTGCAGGGGCGCGAGGCAGATATTTCCACCCAGGGTCTCACATTTCGTGTGCCTTCCACGTATGAGCCGGTGGCCATGGGTCTCATCGCAGACGGCCAGTATGAAACGGGGCTCTGCCGCGCACTGTCTTCCCTGCTTCATGTCGATTCTGTGTTCTTCGATGTCGGGGCGAACATTGGGGTCTTCTCTCTTTTTTCGGCGCAACAGTGGTGCCCAAAGGGGCGCGTGCTGGGCTTCGAGGCCTCGCCCTTGATCTTCTCCTATTTGCAACACAACACCCAACTGCATCAATTACCCGCGCTCCAGGTTCTGAATCGCGCCGTCACCGAGCACAGTGGCGATCATCTTACCTTTTACGACGCGCCGATTGCCAAGTTCGGCATGGGTTCGCTGGAGAATCGCTTCGGCACCAAAGGGATGGCAATCCAAACTATCTCGCTCGATGACGCTGCCGCGGAAAACAACATTGCGCGTGTGGATGTGATCAAGGTGGACGTGGAGGGTTTTGAACTCGGCGTTTTCAAGGGCGCCACCCGCCTGCTGTCAAAAACTCCCGCCCCGGTGATTTTTTTTGAGTTTAACGACTGGGCCGAAGAACGCGGCGGAACTCACGCCGGTGATGCCCAGCGCTATCTGCACAGCCTCGGGTATGTTACCGTCCCGCTTGATTCCTGGTTGCAGGGCGACCGTAACCCGCATAATCCGGTCGTATCCGGCGGCACCGACCTCGTCGCCTTCAAGATCACCTCCAATCCTCCAACATGAAAGTAGCCATCCTCTGCGGCGGACGCGGCACCCGCATCCGCGAGGTCAGTGACCTCATCCCCAAACCCATGGTGCCCATCGGCGACAAGCCGATTTTATGGCACATCATGAAAATATACAGCGCCCATGGCTTCAATGATTTCGTGCTGCTTCTGGGGCACAAGGGCCACGTCATCCGTGAGTTCTTCCTGAACTTCGCCCTGCACACCACCGACGTGACCATCGATCTGAGCCGCACCGATGCCGGTCGCATGACCTTCCACGGAACCCCCGCCGAGCCTTGGAAGGTGACGCTGGTGGACACCGGGGAGGAAACCATGACCGGTGCCCGCCTGCACCGCGCCCGGCATTTCCTGGAGGATGCCGACTGCTTCTGCGCCACCTACGGCGATGGCGTGGGCGATATTGATATTACCGCCCTGCTCAAATTTCATCGGGCGCATGGCAAACTGGCCACGCTGACCGGCGTGCTTCCACCGGGCCGCTTTGGAGAACTGAACGTGGAGGACGGAGCCGTTAAGAAGTTTAACGAAAAACCGCAGGTCAGTGGCGGCTGCATCAACGGCGGATTTTTCGTCTTCCAACGGGAACTGCTGGCTCGCTACCTCAACGATGACGAGGGACTCGTTCTGGAACGCGAACCCATGGACCGTCTCGCTGCTGACAAACAGTTGATGATGTTTCACCACGACGGATTCTGGCAGCCAATGGACACACCGCGCGAGTATCAACTGCTGAATGATCTCTGGAGTTCCGGACAAGCTCCTTGGAAGATATGGTGAGTATCCCACCGTTATGGCCCTTTGATGCGAGCTTGTCCACCTTGCAGACCGCAGGCATTGGCAGCAACATGCCCGACATGGCGGATGCTACGAGTGACTTGCCCAAATGAAGTCCATCGGTCATGGACATTCCGCCGCCCCCTCACAAACTTATGAAGACTCTGTTTAAAAAAATTCTTGGTTCGCTTTGGTATCGACCAGGCAGCGTCCATCGCATTCTCCGGGGACCAATGAAGGGGATGCGATTCCGCATGACGGAGAGCTCAGGTTTTTCCGCGCTCTACTCAGGCAACGAGCATGCCAATCAAGAAGCCTATGCGCGACTTGTCCGCCCAGGAGACACCGTGATTGACGGCGGAGCCAACTGGGGCGTTCACACATTGTATCTGGCTCGCCTGACAGGCATTATGGGCCGTGTCCACGCTTTCGAACCTCACCCTCTTGTGATTGAGGAATTGCGATGCAATGTCAGCCTCAATTCCTTGAGCCAGGTAACCGTGCATCAATGTGGCCTCCTTGATGCAGACAGTGAGTTGCCCTTTGTCTTCGGAGCGGCCACCAAGTCAAGCCACATCGCGGCAGCAAATGAAACAGGCCAAACCGTGGTAGTGCCTTGCCGCACGTTGGACTCGATGGTAGTTGGCATGGGGCTGGAGTCACTGCGGTTAATAAAACTGGATGTGGAAGGTGCCGAGAGCCGGGCACTGCGAGGAGCCAAAGACACGATCGCGCGATTTCGCCCGCACCTGATCATCGAGCTGCATACTCCCGAACAGGATCTGGCGGTGGCGGAACTTTTGACCGCTTGGAACTACAAACTTGCCCGGCTGGAAGGCCCGCCAATTTTGCATTTGAACCGTTCCTGGCCTGATCAAAACGGCGTCTGGGGAACAATCCACGCCGAACCACTGCCATGACTCCTGCCTATATGCATCGAGAACATTCGCTGCTAGGCGCACTCTGTTCTTCATTCTAAGCTCCAACTAAATTCTGTTGATCGGGCCCCAATGTTCGCAAACCAATACCGAAACAAACGCGTCTTCATTACCGGTCACACGGGCTTCAAAGGTTCGTGGTTGAGCGAATGGCTGCTCATGCTCGGGGCAGAGGTCACAGGTTACAGCATCCGCGTCAATGATTCGCCGGATCATTTCACCGCCTTGGGCTTGGAACATCGAATGAAGCACATCATCGGCGATGTGCGTGACTTGCCTGCACTGGAAAAAGCCATCACCGATGCACGGCCTGATTTTGTTTTTCACCTCGCCGCACAGCCCTTGGTAAGGCTGTCTTATCGCGAACCGGTGGAGACGATGACGACCAACATCACCGGAACCATGCATGTGCTCGACGTGTTGCGACGGCTGAAGCACCGCTGCGCCTGCGTGATCGTGACTTCCGACAAATGCTACGAAAACCGCGAGATGCTCCACGGTTATCACGAAGACGATGCGATGGGCGGGCACGATCCTTACAGCGCCAGCAAGGGCGCGGCGGAAATCGTCGCGCACGCCTATCGTCGCTCGTTTTTCAGTTCGTCTGACTCGCTGATTTCCATGGCAACAGCACGCGCGGGCAACGTGATCGGCGGCGGCGACTGGTCGGAGGATCGCATCGTTCCAGACTGCGTGCGCAGCTTGTTAAAGCAGGAGCCGATCAATGTCCGCAACCCCGTGGCAACACGTCCGTGGCAGCATGTGCTGGAGCCGTTGAGCGGTTACCTCTGGCTTGGAGCCTTGCTAACCGGTGAAGTGAAACTGCCACGTGTGCCCGATGCGACTGCGGTGACGGGCGCATTCAATCTTGGACCCTGGCCGGAAGCCAACCGCAGCGTGCAGGCTCTCGTCACCGAGATGCTCAAGCACTGGCCCGGCGAATGGCGTGATGCGGGCGAGCCTAAGCCGGTGCACGAAGCCGGGTTGCTCAGTCTCGCCATCGACAAGGCGTTCCACATCATGCAATGGCAACCGGTCTGGAACTTTGAACGAAACCTCGCCGCCACCGCGAACTGGTATCGCCGGGTAGCTAACGAGAATGCCGATGCACTCGAACAAACCCGCGGCAACATCACATCTTACATGGCCGATGCCCAATCTGCTTCCATCACGTGGGCGACAAATTAATTTCAGTTTTCCGTTTTCTACTTTCACTCCCATCCCCATGATCCAAGGCGTCATCATTACACCACTCCGCCAAATCCCCGACGAGCGCGGCAAGATCATGCACATGTTGCGCAGCGATGCGCCGCACTTCCACCAGTTCGGCGAGATTTATTTCTCCTGCATCTATCCCGACGCGATCAAGGCCTGGCACATTCACAAAGTGATGACTTTGAACTACGCGGTGGTTCACGGCATGATCAAGTTCGTGCTCTATGATGACCGTGAAGGTTCGCCGACGCGTGGTGAGGTGCAGGAGATTTACATGGGCGAGCAAAATTACTGCCTGGTGACGGTTCCGCCGATGGTCTGGAACGGATTTAAAGGCATTGGCGACACCATGGCCATCGTCGCCAACTGCCCCACGCACGCGCACATGGCGGACGAGATTGAGCGCTTGGATCCGTTCACTGACAAGATTCCCTACCAGTGGGATATCAGGCATGGGTGAAGCGAAAAGCTGAAAAGCTGAAATGCTGAGAATTGAAATGAGGCTGCTGATCGTTGGTGGGGCGGGATATTTCGGGGCGCGACTGGCGGAGGCATTGCAAAATGCGGCGGAGGTTACGGTGACTCTGCGCTCAACTTCGCCCATCAAAGAAGCCTGGCTCCAGCAGAGCGGGTTGTGCCATGTTCGTTATGACTCGGCGGTCCATGATGGCATCGCGGTGGACGGCCGCTTTGATGCCATCATCAATCTCGCCATGCCCGGCGCGGCGGAGGCGGCACGTGATCCTGAGGCGGCGCATGCAAAGGCCCTGTCGGCAGCCCGGGCGTGTGTGAAGTTGCTCGATAACGGACAGGCCGCCCGGTTGCTGCACTTTTCCAGCTTCCATGTCTATGGCGCGGGCGGTCGGGATTGCTTTGATGAAAGTGATGCGCCCGCCCCGGTTCATCCTTACGGACTCGCGCATCTGGCTTGCGAGCAATTTCTCTCTGGTGATGAACGCGTTTGGATCGTGCGCCCCTCGAACATGTTTGGAGCGCCGGCTCATGCTGATCTCGGCGATCAAGCCCGTCTTTTGTTTGTCGATTTATGCAAACAGGCGGCGAGCGGCACGATGAAGCTGCAAAATGATGGCCTCAGCTACCGTGCATTCCTGCCGTTCCCGGATGGCATCGCGGCCGTGCGGTTGTTGCTGCGGGCCGAAGCACAACCGACGCGACTGTTCAATCTCGCGAGTGGCGAATCCATGCGGCTGGATGAGGTGGCCAGGCTGATCCAGATGGCCGCTGAGGCAACGCCGACCCTTGAATTTGGCAGCGGGCAGGATGCTTTCCGCCGCCCGTTCACCATTCGGAATGAACGGCTGAGAAAACTCGGCTGGCAGCCAACAGCCTCGCTGTCGGAAGAAGCCGCGAAGATGGTGCAATTTTTTTTATGATCAAGGAGGCCCGACTGATGGTCGTCTCCCCACCTTGTCACCAGCCGGTGAACCGCGCGGTCTATCGCGAGCTGGCGGAGCGCCACGGGGTCACGCTGCATCTTGTGGCGCCGCGTCGGCTAAATGTGGGCGGCAAGTGGCGCGACACTCCGTCGGGATCGCCCGCGCCGTATGAATTGACCTTGCTGGAAATCAACGGCACGCATGGCCGCTTGCAGCGGATGCAGGGCCTCGAAGATCTTGCGCGAAAATGGAAGCCCACTCATCTGCTGGTGGACAATGATCCCGCCACGCTGATGACCCGGCAGGCGGCAGTGATAGCACGAGGCGCAAAAATCTGGGCCATGACCGCAGAGAATCTCATGCCGCATTACTCGCGTGATTTCATAGCCGGACTCAAGGCGCTGAAGCCATCACGGATGGCCGGGCCCGCGCTGACTTGGGCCTTGCGCGCCTGGGTGCATCCCAAGGTGGATCGCGTGTTCACACTCAGCAGCGATGGCACCCGCGTCATGGAAGCGCTGGGCTTCCAAGGCAATGCCACCCAGATTCCGCTCGGTTTTGATCCTGAACTTTTTCATGTCCAATCGAAAGAGAAGATAGAATCCACTCGCGGACGGCTCGGTTTACATCAGCCCACGGTGGCGTATTTCGGCAGGCTCACGCCGGAGAAGGGGGTGCATCTGCTGATGGATGCGCTGGCTGCGATCAAGGATTTGCCGTGGCAGTTTCTCATGGATCATTTTGCCGATTACGAGACGGACTACACGGCGGAACTCAAGTCCAGGATCGCTACGCTGGGCATCGCCGAGCGCGTGGTATTTTTCGATGCCAAACATGAAGAGATGCCCGCGCACATGAATGCGGCTGACATCGTGGTGCTGCCTTCGCTGAGCACACCGAAATGGAAGGAACAATACGGGCGCGTGATGCCGGAGGCCATGGCCTGCGGCAAGGTCGTGGTGGGCAGCGACAGTGGTGCCATTCCCGAACTTCTGGCCGGGCATGGTCGGATTTTCCCGGAGGGCGATGTCCCCGCGCTGGCATCAGTTTTGCGCGAACTGCTCAACATGGACACCGCCCAACGCGAGAGCATGGGACAAAACGCGGCGGCTTATGCGCGGCAAAATCTCTCGATCACGCGGCAGGCGGGAATCTGGGCGGGACTTCTCTCATGAAAAAGGTGTTGCTCGCGGCAAATTTCGGCCCGGTGCATGTGGGATCGCATCTGGCCAAGGGCGCAGATGCGCTGGGCATTCCGCTGGTGAAAGTCAACGCGCTGGAAGCTTACGACGCGCCGTGGTGGCTCCGGCAGTGGTGCTGGCGGGTGCGTGGCAAAATTCCTCCGAAGTTATCCAAATTCCAGCGGAGCATTTTGCATCAGTTCCACCAGTCGCAGGCGCAAGTCGTGATCACGACCGGTCTCTCTCCTCTGACCAAGGCCACCATTCAGAGCATGAAGCGGGCCGGGGCCACCGTGGTCAACTACTCCACGGACGACCCCTGGAACCCGGCCCATAAGGCCCAATGGTTTCTCGACGTGCTGCCTGCTTATGATCTGGTGTTGAGCACGCGGCGGGCTAACCTGGATGAGTTTCGCCAAGCAGGAGTGAAGCGCGTGGAGTGGATGCCTTTTGGTTACGCGCCGGACATGCATTTCCCATGGGAGGGCGGGGCCGTGAACGATGATGATTCGGATGTGGGATTTTACGGCAACGTGGATGCGGACCGCATTCCCTTGCTGGAACATATTGTCAACGCGGGGCTGCGACTGGCGCTTCATACGGCCAACCGGGTGCCGGTTTCATTGCGCGCCTCATGGCGCGGATACGCCGACGCCCCGGCCATGCGCAGATTGATGGCGCAATCCACCGTAGCGCTGGTGATCGGTCGCAAGGCCAACCGTGACGGCCATGCCATGCGTTCCTATGAAGCACCAGCCATGCGGGGCTGCCTGATTGTGGAGGATACGCAGGAACATCGCGAGATGTATGGTGCGGAAGGGGAAGCCGTGCTCTATTATACCAACCCGGACGAACTGGTCATGAAAACACGTCAGCTTCTCCAAGCTGGACGCGAAAAGCGACAAACGTTGCGACACGCGGCATGGGAACGTATAACGAAAAACAACAACACCTATGCCGACCGATTGTCTGAAATGATCCTCTGCTGCACACCATGATTAGAAACGCTCGTATCGCCATCATTGTGCAGGGGCGTTTTCATGCCTTCGGACTTGCGCGCGCGCTCATCGACTTGGGAGCCAAAGTGGACGTCATCACCAATTACCCCAAGTTCATCGCCAAACGCTTCGGGCTTCCGGGCGAGTGCATCACCAGTTTCCCCTTGCATGGCATCCTCCATCGTTACGCCTATCGCTGGGATCTGGTGCGGCGCATCCCTTTTCTGGAGGTTTTTCTTCACCGTAGTTTTTCCATCTGGTCGGCACGGCGTATTTCACTTACTGAGCCGACCATCGTTCATGCCTTTAGCGGCATGGCCCTGGATGTTTTTGCAAAGATATCCTCAGCCGGCTACAACGGGGTCAAAACTTTGGTGCGCGGATCGTGCCACATCCGGGATCAATATCACCTGCTGGAACAGGAGTCCCGGCGCGCGGATGCCTACATCGAAAAACCGAGCATGTGGATGATTAAAAGAGAAATGGCGGAGTATAAGCAAGCCGATGCGATTCTTGTATTGTCGAGCTTTGCAAAAAGAACATTTATCAAGCGTGGTTACGAGGAGAATAAAATTCAACTTCAGATGCTGGGCACCAATGTGGGCCAGTTCAGACCATCCCGCGCGATCATCGAGGACAGGCTCCGAAGGATAAAGTCGGGGCATCCGCTTGAGTTCATTTGCACTGGAACTGTCTGCCTGCGAAAGGGCATTCTGGACTTCATCGAGATTGCAAAGGTATTGCGTGGTCGCATTCGCTTCCGCTGGGTTGGAAACATTGCGGCGGATGCGAGGGGGCTTGTGGAAAAAAGCAGTGACCTAATTGAATTTGTGCCCCGGCAGAATGAAGAGAACCTGCCGGAGTTCTATAACCGGGCCGATGGATACCTCTTCCCCACCATTGAGGATGGTTTTGCCGTGGTGCTGGCTCAAGCCAGGGCTGCCTGCCTGCCGATTCTCGCCAGTGAAAACTGTGCCGCTCCTGATTTGGTGCAGGATGGAAACAATGGCTGGTCGCTACCGATCAGACAGCCCGAACGCTTCATCGAGAAACTTCTACTGTTGGATGGTGAACGGGAAACCATGGCTCGAATGGTGGAGAACTTATGGCAGCAGCATGATACTCGCGACTGGCCCGATGTGGCAAAAGACTTTATCGATATCATCGGGAAAGTGAGTAACGAGAAGTATAAATTGCTTTAAGACCGGCATCTAGCCGCCACCTCTCATCTTATGTTCTCCACTCCCAACAAACACGATCTCTGGATTCTAATCGGCATTTGGTGTTTTTTCATGGTCCTTTTTGTCTTCTTAACCTGGAGAAATAAAAGGCCGGGGGTGGGGCTGCCGTTGATTTATCTGCTCGACTTGAGTCTGGTCCATCTGCCCGGGGCCCTGGCTTATGCCATGGCCTACTATGAGCCGACTGATCAGGTGCTGCTCGACGGTCAATCTTCGCTGAAGAACACGTTTACTGGTTTTCAAATCTCGCTCCTGGCCCTGCCCGGCCTCATCACTGGCTGGTTGCTTGCCAGCCGTTTTGTGAAAGACAAGGTCCGTCAGGTCGTAAGCGTGCCCACACCCCTGCTCAGCACTGGTCTGGCGCGCTTCCTCTTCACACTCTCTCTGCTGTTTTTCTTCTTTCTGCTGCCGTTCATGGCCCTGATTCCCAGCCTGGGAAGCTTGGGGAGCTCTGGTGTATCCCTTTCCATGGTGGCGGTCTGCATCACCTGCTGGCGCGCCTACCAGCGCCGCGACTACAAAAAACTTTTTGTGTGGCTGATAGGTTCTATGATCTGCTTCCCCCTCGTCACCGTGTTGATTATGGGATTCATTAACCACGGTGCTGCTGCAGCCATGGTGGTCGTGATGTTCGTCTTCACTTTTTTCCGCCCCCGCTGGGTGCCCGCAGTGTCCATGGCTATTTTGCTCTACCTGGGCATGACGCTGTATGTCAATTACATGTGGTCGCGAAATGCGATCAGAAGTTCCGTCTGGGGTGAACAGCAATTTTCATATCGAATTGACAAAATACGCCTGATGCTGGTCAATTTCAAAATGTTTGATCCGTGGAACCACAACCACTTGGAAACTGTGGACGGCCGTTTAAACCAAAATCATCTCGTCGGCAGGTGCGCTAATTATATGCAGCGCTCCACATTGAATTTTGCCCATGGTGGCACCATCGCCGTGGCTGCTACTGCTTGGATTCCTCGTTTCCTCTGGCGCAACAAGCCCAGCACGGCAGGCAGCGGAGGACTGGTGTCTCTTTACACGGGAATGGAATTTGGCAAGGGAACCAGCGTCGGACTTGGGGAGGTGCTGGAATTCTACATCAACTGGGGCGGATGGTTTGTCTTCGTCGGATTTGTCGGCCTGGGTTTCGTCCAACGATGGATCGACCTCCGGGCCTGGCGCTATCTGGCCAATAACGACTACTGGAGCTTCGCCCGCTGGTTCCTCCCCGGATTGGGACTGATGATGGCGGAAACCAACACGGCTACGATGGTGGCAGCAGCATCTGCAGCCTGGGTTTTTATGACCACTCTTCATCATGTCTTTTTTGCCAGCTCTTATGCAAAAATTAATTCCGGGCAGGCGGCCATCACCCCAAGAACACCTTACAGGATTGCCGGACGGCGTGCGTAAGCTGCCAACAATACCTTCAGGAATTTGATGTTCCCACCTTATGAAAAACCAGCCCATCTCTGGGTGCCTGATCTGCTGTCGGCGGGGGGCATCCAGCATTTTTCACGCGCATTGGTGCGGGCGATGACAGAACTGGCGCCCGAATGTCGCTTGAAGATATTCAGCAAGAATGACCGCAATACTGGTAACGCCACGGGGGGGTTCGACTTGGATTTAACTCTTCCTATCAAAGGTTATGGGCATTATCCTGCAACATTGCGCACTGCCGCCTATGTTCTGGGCGGCTGGATTGCGGCCTTCAAAGATCGCCCTGACTGGATTCTTTGCACCCATCCGCATTTCTCCAAAGCATTACGACTTATCAAGTCAACTTTGGGAATCCCCTATGTGCCGGTGGTTCATGGAGTGGAAACTTGGGGGCACGTTCATGGGGCTCTGCGACGCGGCTTGCTAGATGCAGACTTAATCATCGCTGTCAGTGAGTTCACACGTAGTCATCTCGTTCAAGCATGCGGATTCCAGCCGGAGAAAGTGGTCGTGGTCCCAAACACATTTGATGAATCTCTCTTTTCGATCGGGCCCAAGCCGGTCCGCTTGCTGGAGCGACACCATTTGTCGCCCGATCAACCCGTGTTGCTCACCGTTGGCAGGCTCTCCAGCACGGAACGATACAAGGGGCACGATCAGGTCATCCGGGCCATGCCCGCCATCTGCGAGAAACAGCCTCATGCGCGCTATGTCATCGTCGGCGATGGTGACGATACTCCGCGTCTGCGAGCACTGGCGCGTGATGCGAACGTGGAGAAACAAGTCATCTTCACCGGCTATGTTCAGCGCGAGGATCTTCCAGACTACTATCGACTCGCAGATATTTTTGTCATGCCCAGCACCGGGGAAGGATTTGGCATTGTATTTCTCGAAGCTTTGGCATCTGGCCGTCCCGTAATTGCAGCCAACGTTGACGCCTCGCCCGAGGCGTTGGATGGAGGACGGCTCGGCTGGCTGGTGGATCCTGGCCGGCCCGATCAAATCGCGGAAGGTGCGCTGGCTATCCTTGGTGGCAAGGCTCGCCCGGAACTCAACGACAGTGCATGGCTGCGATCGGAAGTGGTGCGCCTTTTCGGATTCAATGCCTTCAAACAACATCTGCGGCAGGCACTTAGTTCCCTCCCTGCGGCAGCAGCCACCTTGAAATCATGTGCGGCATAGCGGGCGTGATGAATGCCACCATTGGCGGGGCTGACTTGGAGTCAGCCTTGAACCGGATGAAGACCGCTCTGCGACATCGGGGGCCGGATGACAGCGGCATATGGATCTCGCCCCACGGAGGAATAGGCTTGGCTCACACCCGCCTTTCTATTCTCGATCTAAGTTCGGCAGGCCATCAGCCAATGCAGATTTCCGGTGGTCGCCTGACGATCACTTACAACGGTGAAATCTACAACTTCCACGAACTGCGCGCAGAGTTGGAGGCAAGCGGCGTGGTGTTCCACACAGCCACCGATACCGAAGTCATCTTGCGGCTTTACGAGAAAGAGGGAGCGCAATGTGTGCGGCGACTTAGAGGCATGTTTGCCTTCGCACTCTGGGATGAGCAAACCCGCACCGCTTTCCTTGCCCGTGATCCACTGGGCATCAAGCCCCTCTATTTTCATCGCACGGGAAATACTCTTGCCTTCGCCTCCGAGGTTCGCGCACTGTGCCAGAGCCACTTGTTCTCCCCCACCCTCTGCCATCAGGCTGTGCAGCGTTACTTTGAAACCGGTTCCATTCCAGAGCCGCTGACCCTCATCAATGAAGCTGAATGCCTCGGTGCGGGTCAAACTCTAAGTTGGCATGAAGGCGCGGCCACAACGCAAACTTACTGGCAACCAGCCTTCCCCAGTGACTTTACCGGCGATGCTCAGGCGCTAACTCGTGAAGCTCTGCTCGACAGCGTGCGACATCACTTTGTCAGCGATGTGCCAGTGGGCGTTTTCTTGAGCGGCGGGATTGACTCCACCGCCATTCTCGCCCTGGCCAACGCCACCGGTCATCGCGGTTGCAGCACCTTCTCAATCGCAGTGGATGACGTGGCCGCTGACGAAGGCCCCGTGGCACGGCGCACCGCTGCTCATTTCGATTCGCAGCATCACGAGATGCGGTTGGATGCCAGCGTGGCGCAGGGTTTGTTTGCCGAGTTTCTCGATCATCTCGACCAACCCAGTATTGACGGGCTAAACACCTTCACGGTCTCGCGTCTGGCCGCGCAACATGGCATGAAGGTCGTGCTCTCAGGACTGGGGGGCGACGAAGTTTTTGGTGGTTACTCCAGCTTTGGCAAGATCCCCAAGATGTGCCGCTGGCATCGTATGGCGCGCATGATACCCGGACTGATCGCCATACTGGAACGCAGCAAACCCCAGCACCGGCGGCTGGCGGAGTTTCTTAGATCCCCCGGCCGGGTCGAAGATGCCTACGCCAGCCTGCGCGGTATCTTTTCCCAAGCCGAAGCAGTCAAGCTAACGCACTGGATCACCGGCCGGCAGGCAACATTTGTGGAACCTCAAGCATCGAGCCTCAACCTTCGTGCCACCAATATCGCCGATCAGGTCAGCGAGCTGGAACTGACCTGCTACATGCGAAATCAACTGCTGCGTGACAGCGACGTGATGAGCATGGCGAATGGGATGGAACTGCGAGTGCCCTTCGTGGATCGTGGCTTGTTTGAAGCCGTGTCCCGAATTCCGGCGGCGACCCGCTTGCAGCCAGGCAAACGCCTGCTCACCGATGCCGTTCCCGAAGTGCCCGACTGGGTTGTGAACCAAAAGAAGCGCGGCTTTTTGTTTCCGTTCGAAAAATGGCTCGGCAGTTCATGGGGCGAAAGCTTTGCCCATGCTTCCCAAAACGCACCGGTTCCAGTCACCACTTGGTATCAGAAGTGGAGCTTGTTTGTATTGAGACGCTCGATGACATCGCTGGGACTCGCGCCATGAAAGTGCTTCATGTCATTCCTTCCGTAGCACCCTGCCGAGGCGGGCCAAGTGAAGCTGTTCTGGCAATGTGCCGGGCGCTGAAGGTCCAAGACGTGGAGGCTGAAATCCTCACCACCGATGATGCCGGCCCGGAAGTCTTGCCCGTCATAACGAATCGATTTATCGAGCACGAAGGCGTCAATGTTTGTTTCTTGCCGCGATGGTCGCCCCGACTGGGCGCACTGAGAGAATTTCAATATTCGCCTGAGCTATCGCCTTGGCTGCATAAGCATCTTCGGGAATACGACGGCCTGCATGTGCACGCCATCTTCTCTCACTTTCCGACCAGGACCATGCAACTCGCCCGGCAGATGGGCGTGCCTTATCTCGCCAGACCACTGGGTCAGCTAGACCCCTGGTCACTTGCTCAGTCCGCGTGGAAAAAGCGACTCTATTGGCGATTCATCGAACGGAACAATTTGCATAACGCGCAGGCCATCCATTGCACTTCAGCGATTGAGAGCGCCAACGTCAGCCGGCTGCTTCCCGGCTCACGCATCGAGGTCATCCCCCACGGGGTTGAGCCATCCGTTCAAGACCCACATGCATGTGAGAAACTGCAAGCCCAACTAGGCATTCCTCAGAACCATCGCATCCTTCTGTTTCTAGCGCGCTGGCATCCTAAAAAGAATCTACCTTTACTGCTGCAAGCATTAGGGCAACTGCGCTCAAAGGACTGGACGCTTGTCCTTGCGGGCCAGGGAACTGAATCTTATTCCCATGAAATTCATTCAGTCATCGCATCCAATGGATTGCAGCAGCGCGTGCGTATTCCGGGCCACGTCACGGGAGCCCTGAAGTCTCAATTACTTCAAGGATCAGATTTGTTCATCCTACCATCGGAGTCAGAAAACTTTGGGATCGCCGTCGCCGAAGCACTAGTAAGCGGATTGCGCTGCGTGGTCACAAAAGGTGTGGATATTGCGCCTGCTGTGCAGGCTCTGGATGGCGGCACAGTGTGCGAACCAACCCTTTCTTCTTTGGCCAGCAGCCTGGATGTCGAATTGCAACGCACCTTCCATACGAAATCCGAATTATCCGAACGCGCGTCGGCCCGATTCTCATGGGTGGCATCTGCCAGCCGTCTCAAGACCTTGTATTCCGAACTGTTGATTAGACGCAGTGACTTTAAAAACCTTAGCCATGTTTCCCCATGAATTTTCGTCAAATCGTTGACCGCTATTTCATCAAGAACCCAGCACTGAGACAGCGTGTAACCCGCTGGATTGAGGGCGATCAAGACAAAACAGTCCAGCTTTTTGGAGTAAATTTACTCATCAATTCCGTGCGTGAGCATGGCTACTTAAGGGCCTCGCGCAAAGCGGCTTGGTCGTCTGTTTTCGGCGATGAAGCGCCAGTGTTGCTGACACTCGCCAGCTTGCTTCCCAACCTGGACACCATCGTCGATGCTGGTGCAAATGTGGGCCTGTTTTCCTGCACGTTGGCGCGGGTTCAAAAGCTTTACTCGCACTTGCAAGTCGCAGCGTTTGAAGCTGACCCGGAGACGTTTCAACGGCTGAGTGCCAATCTCCAAGGTCCAAATCAACAAGCGCACAATGTTGCACTTTCGAACGATACCGGGCATTTGTCCTTTATTCGTGGAGCTGTGTCGCACGTTACAACCACAAAAGATCAGGCCAATGCGTATTCACTAGGCAATCAATTCGAGATAGAATGCCGCCGACTTGACTCTTTCGACCTGCCGGGCAAACGCATCTTTATCAAAATCGATGTCGAAGGGCAGGAACTAAAAGTGCTGCAAGGTGCAAGCAAGTGGTTCGACGAAGGTCGCTGTGTTTGCGTCTATCTGGACGGTTTCGAACATCGCGATGAAATATTCGCGTTCTTTGAGGAGCGTGGATTTGAACTGCGCGACGGACGCACACTAGAGGCTGCCCAAAAGGACACCTTTGCATTGCTGGCGCTTCGCAAGGATTGGCTCGCCACAATCAACAGGCCATGAACATTACGATTATCACACCCGTGGTGCTGACTTTCAATGAGGCACCGAACATCGCGCGATGTCTGGAAAAGCTTTCCTGGGCACAGCGAGTAGTGGTGGTGGATTCGATAAGCACAGACGAGACGGCGCAACTTGTCCGTGAGTTCCAAAATTCCGAACTAATGGAGCGCCAGTTCGACAACCACACCGCGCAGTGGAACTACGGTGTCGATCAGGTGCAAAGCCCCTGGGTTCTGTCGCTGGATGCTGACTATGTGCTGACGGACGAGTTTGTCGCGCTACTGGGCACATTGCGGGCGGAAGATGACGTGGACGCGTTCTTCGTGCCGTTCAGATATTGTATCGCTGGCAAAGCTCTGCGCGCGTGCCTCTATCCGCCGCGCGCCGTCTTGTTTCGGAAAGATCGCTGCCGCTACGAGGCCGACGGTCACACACAGTTGCTCGAAGTGCCCGGCAAAGCCGTGCATCTGACCGTGCCCATCTATCACGATGACCGCAAGCCGCTGTCGCACTGGCTGGTCTCTCAGGACAAATATGCGATCCTCGAAGCGGACAAGCTCACCCGTGCGGACTCATCCAAGCTGCGAATGCAGGACAAACTGCGGCTGAAAATGCTTTTAGCTCCGGTGGTGACATTGCTTTACACCTTGTTTGTGCGCCGTGTCATTCTGGATGGCTGGCGTGGTTGGTATTATGCTTTCCAACGAATGCTGGCGGAGATTCTCCTCTCGCTGCGGCTTCTGGAAAAGAAGCTTGGTATCAAGTGACTCTCGCGCAGAAGAGCTATCAAATAGTGCCCTGTGAATAATTCTTCATCTGGCGAATTGCCTGACGTCACCCCATTGCGTCAGCTCACAGGCCGAACTTCTAACGGAAGATTGTGGCTGGCGGCTGTGCTGACCCTGGCCATTCCCCTGACTGCGGGATTTCTGGCGGGTGGGCGGAATCCTTACGCCCAATGCATCCTGTTTGGTTTGATGGCGGCGGCTCTGGCGTTGAGCGGTGAGACATGCCGGCTTCCTACTCGGCTGGGATATGTTTTCACCGCACTGCTCTTGCTGGGACTGGTTAGTTTACTTCCCCGGACATGGTTTGCTCTACCTGAATGGAGGGCGGTGATGGAGCACGATTTCGGTGTTCCAAAAATGCCGACGTTATCACCCCAGCCATGGATCTTACTGGAAGAATGGTTCCTCCTTGCTACCTGTGCCGTCTGGCTATCCCTCTGCGCTGGAGCTGTCTTTCAGGAAAAGCACCGACGATTTTTATTACAAGGACTGACTTGCGGGATTGCTGGCATGGCGCTCCTGGCGCTGACGTTGAAATGGTTTTCTGGGGATTCGTTTATTGCCCGCATTTATGCACAGTGGAGGGGCAATAAGGAGATTTTTAGCCTCTTCCCGAACCGGAATCATTTTGCCAGCCTCTGCGCTTCTGGTGTGTTGCTTGCAGCTGTGTGTTGCAGGGATGCCTGGTTGAGAAAGCGCTGGTTTGGCTCGCTTTATTGGGCGATTTGCGTGGCCCCGCTCTTTGCGGCCGTGATGGCTACGCAATCCCGCGGGGGGTTATTGATCCTGAGTCTCGGCTTGATTGCATGGGTGTCGGCGCTGGTTATGCGACGATTCACGCTGCGGCGCGTTGGCCTGGCAGCAGTGGTGATATTGACGTTGACCACGGCCGTCATGATCGCTGGTCGCAGTGTTTTTGAACGCTTCACCCGCAGCATGAACGAAATCAGTCTATTTAATAGCGATGCGAGATTTCATGTCTTTCGAGACACGGCGCGGATGTTGTCCAAACATCCTGTTTTCGGAATTGGCTTGGGAAATTTCGATAACGTCTTTCCCCGCTACCAGACTTACTCCAATCATGTCGCCCGCTTCATTCATCCGGAGAGCGACTGGCTCTGGCTGGGATCTGAGATGGGTGTTCCCGCCCTGCTGCTGGCTTTGGCCGCAGTCAGTATTTTTGTGATTGCCGCATTGAGGGGAGGCAAAAAAAATGAATCCGGAACAGACCGGCATCTGCGGGTCGGGGCGCTTGTCGCTTCATGCATGACGCTGATTCACGGATTGGTGGACACGCCGATGCATTTGATGGCACCCGGGCTGACAGCTTTTCTTTTGCTGGGCATCAGCATAAGACGCGACAGCCAGCCGACGAATGCCGGTATCAGCAGGCATCTAAGACACGTCGCCTGCACTGGGCTTATCCTGCTCTCAGCCAACAGTTGGGCCACGGGAACGGGCCGTCCATGGTGGCCGTCGGGATCAGCCACCCTGATCTCGCGCAGTCGCAGCTGGTCCTTGATTTCCGATAATCAACCTGGCAAAGCACTTCCCATAATACAGGAAGTGATCCAGTGGGAGCCGATGGGATGGGAAGGATATTTTTTACGGGCTGCGGCCAAGATCAAACTTAGGCAACCCCCTGCGGGAATATTGCAAGATTTCGCCACGGCGCGGTATCTGGAGCCGAACAGCGGGCCTCTCTGCTGGAATGAAGCCGAGCTCTGGCTGCAACTTGATCCCTCCTACGCGATTTCTGCATGGAGGGAAGCCATGCGCCGCGAAACAGCCGAAGCCACAAACTATTATTACACCATACTGCGCAGGCTCCCTGAATACCCCAATCTGCGTCAAGCGATCCGATCATTGGGCAACACACCGAGTTTGAAGGTGCTTTATCTCTGCATAGCTGGAAACGAATCCGATGGCCGAAGCGTAATCGACGATGTTCTGCGCGAAGATCCGGAGTTGGTGAGTTTGAGCGGATACGACCAGTATCGATTTTTCCTCATGTGGTCCAGATTAGGTGATCGGGACAAAGTGTTGGAAGCACTTTCCAGCAACCCCAACTGGAGGAAGTCGGGCTGGGTAGTTCTAAGTGATCATCTGGCATCCAAAAACAATTTCAAGGCAGCCTATGATCTCGCCTTGGAATATGTCATCCCCCCTCACCGCCGGGAAGAAGCCATCTCTGATGATGTTGACAAACTCAGGCGCGATCATCTTTTCAATCCCGGGGATATTAAAATCAGCTTTGATCTTTTTGAAGCGCAAAGAAAGGCGGGATTGAAGCGCGACGCCATCACGACACTGGAGCAACTTGTTAAAAATCCTGAAGCAAAAAGAAGCCTCTATGAGCTTGCCCTGCTTCATGCGGAGATGGGCGACTTTAAGACCGCGTGGACCGAAATACGGAGCTACAGCGGTTATTAATGATCTGGTCACAAAATTATGACGGATGAATCCAAAGGATTACTGATCGTCGTGCCCTGCTTTCACGAAAGCGCGCGCCTGCCGTCTTTTCTCGACGACCTGTGCCGACAAGGGCCGCCCTCATCTGATGTATCCATCCTCGTCGTGGATGACGGTTCATCGCCCGACGAATGGGAGAGGCTTCAGCGTTTGGTCATGGAGAAGCGCGAGGAGTATCCCCAGGTCAGGGAACCCGTGCGACTGTCGCAAAACATTGGCAAAGGCGGCACTGTCTATGCAGGTTGGTCCAAGCATGAAGGCGAGGAGTGGTTGGCCTTTGTGGACGCCGATGGGTCCTGCCCTGCCCATGAAGTCCGGCGCCTTTCTGAATTGGCGTTGCGACAGGAATCAAATGCTGATGCCCTCTTTGCCAGCCGGGTTCTCATGCTGGGTCGCGACGTTGAACGCAAGTGGAGCCGGCATCTGATCGGACGTGTCTATGCCACGCTGGTCTCCGATCTGCTGAAAATTCCCGTCTATGACAGCCAGTGCGGACTTAAATTTGTCCGCCGCAGCTCATTCGAGTCAATCCGGGACCGACTCCACATCACAGGCTTTGCCTTTGATGTGGAGTTGCTGACCATGCTGCTGGATGCGGGATATGTTGTCCAAGAGCATCCCATCGACTGGCATGAAGTTGCCGGAGGCAAGGTTCATCTTGTGCGCGATTCCATCCGGATGTTACGGGATGTTCTCCGTATCAAAAAAAGTCGGGGCGAAGCCTGTCACAAAGACGCATCCGGCATCGCGCTGGACAAGAATCGCGATCACTCTTAAAAGAAGCACTCTCACCCCCTCTCAGCCATTTCATCGCAAATGCCCACCCCGTCGCTCTACACGTCATACCCGCTCGAAGATTACCACCTTCACGCCTCGGAAATCGACAAGGCGCTCAAGAAGACCCTTGAGCAGGGATACTACATAATGGGAACCGAGGTTGCCGCATTCGAGAAGGAGTTCGCGACCTTTGTAGGCTGCAAACACGCGATCGGCGTGGCCAATGGAACCGATTCGATAGAGCTATTACTCAGAGGGCTGAATATCGGCGTCGGAGTCCATGTTGCCGTGCCCTCGCAAACAGCCGTTGCCAGCGTATCCGCCATCGCACGGGCTGGAGCCACACCCGTGTTCATTGATGTCGAGCCGGATTCGTTCACCATCTCGCCAGAGTGTCTGGAGCAGGTGGTGAAAAGCTCTGCGGGTCATCAGCTCAAGGCGGTGCTTGCCGTTCA
The DNA here is from genome assembly GCA_043758025.1 of Verrucomicrobiota bacterium. Classification (GTDB taxonomy): domain Bacteria; phylum Verrucomicrobiota; class Verrucomicrobiia; order Verrucomicrobiales; family Verrucomicrobiaceae; genus VFKE01. The sequence continues at coordinate 11,351 of JAYVOH010000094.1, read as the reverse complement.
TCTTTACGGTCATCCCGCCGATTTGACAGGTTTGCAGGAAGTTTGCCGCGCTCACCGACTGATTCTCCTGGAAGATTGCGCGCAATCACATGGCGCTGAATTTCTGGGGCGAAAAGTCGGAAGCATTGGGCGGGGAGGATCGTTTAGCTTTTACCCCACGAAGAATCTCGGAGCCATCGGTGACGGCGGTGCAGTGACCACTGACGATGATGAGCTTGCGGAAAAAATTCTTTGCCTCCGGCAGTATGGCTGGCGGGAGCGATACATCAGCGCCATCGAGGGTGTGAACAGCCGGCTCGATGAATTGCAGGCCGCGATTCTGCGGGCGAAGCTCCCCTATCTGACTCGTTCCAATGAATCCCGCCAGAGGCTGGCGGCGCTCTATGATGCGCGCCTTGCCGGTCTGCCACTGGAAACACCCCGGGTTGCTCAGGGTTGCCGGCACGTCTATCATCTTTACGTGATTCGAACCAAGGAGCGTGATGCCTTGATGAAGCATCTGATCGCCAGGGGGATTCCGGCCGCGTTGCATTATCCAGCGGCGGTTCACCAACAACCGGCTTACGCGCACATCACGGCGCAATCACCTCCGTTGCCAAACACGGACAGGCTCGTCAAAGAGATACTCAGTCTGCCGCTGCATCCACATCTGACCGAAGAAGCGGTAGAACATGCCTGTGCTGCCGTGCGCGAGTTCTTCCATTCCTGAAACTTTCACTAATACTGCGGCATGGAGTCCGAAATCAATCAAACGAATTCAGCAAACGAAGCTCCGCTCGTTTCCTTCGTCATCCCGCTCTACAATACGGGCGATGCGATTGTGAAGCTTTTTGATGCCTTCCGCCTGCTCCCCATCCGCGAGGGCTATGAACTTGTGCTCGTAAATGATGGCAGCAAAGACGGAACTTTCGAGCGTGCCGCAGATCTGGCCAAGACCATGCCCATTCCCGTCACGCTGATGGATTTTGCGCGGAACTTTGGCGAACATGCCGCAGTCATGGAAGGGCTGCGCCGCTCACGCGGACGCTTTGTGGTGAATCTGGATGACGATCTGCAGAATCCCGTTTCCGAGGCCATCAAACTGCTCAATCACATCAGGCAGAGCGGGGATGACGTTCTCTATTCTTATTACGCTGAAAAAAAACATCACTGGTTTCGCAATATCGGAAGCTGGGCCACGAGCGCCATCGCATCCTTCCTGCTGGACAAGCCGCGCGGTCTGTATCTGTGCAGTTTCCGGGCAATGCGCCGCGAACTGGTGGATCGCGTCACACGCTACACCGGCCCGTATCCCTATATTGATGGCCTGATTCTCGGAGCCACCAACCGCATTGGCCGGCTCCAGGTATTGCACGAGGAACGGACCGACGGGCAGAGCGGCTACACCTTGCGCCGCCTCCTGCGCTTGTGGGCCAATATGTTTTTCAATTTCAGCATCATGCCTCTGCGAGTGGCCAGCCTGCTGGGGGTGGTTCTGTGCGCCTTCGGTGTCATCATCCTGCTCTCCGCGCTATTGGAACATTATATCTATGGCACAAAGCAGTCCGGCTGGACTTCGCTCATGTCTGTCATCTCCATTTTCTCGGGCAGCCAGTTGCTCATTCTCGGCCTGCTCGGCGAATATGTAGGACGCACTTACATGACACTTGCAGGAAAACCTCAGTCCATCGTGCGAACGGTCATCGCCCATGAAATGCGAACCCCCATGATCGTGGACGATTCAAACAAATCATGAGTTCGGAAATCATTCACGGCCAGACTTATCGCGAATCCGACGTCCGGGGCACGCGGGGCTTTGTCCGGCTTTACGAGTTGAAATGGATTGAGGATGCCACGCGCGGAAATTTGAGCGTTGGGGAATTTGGGCGGACGCTGCCATTTGTGCCGCGCCGTTACTTCGCCACCTATGGCGTGCCCCATGACTCCGGGCGGGGACAGCACGCGCATCGCGAATGCGAGCAACTGCTGGTCTGCCTCCATGGCTCCTGCCGCGTGAAAGTTTACGACGGCGTGCGGCATGATGAGTTCCTGCTCGACCGGCCGCATCTCGGTGTCTATGTGCCGCCCATGGTTTGGGCTGAAGAATTCGATCATCGTGATGATTGCGTGCTTCTGGTCTTTGCCTCCCATGATTACGAGGCCAGGGACTATATTCGCGATTACGCTGAGTTTGTCGCCCACAGCCAGAAATCGCCCAGTCATTCCAAAAATTAACTTGCCCATGATTGAGTTGCCTTGGTAATAACTTCCTATGAAAAAAAATTCTTTGATTGTCGTATGCGGAGCCGGTGGATTCATCGGCGGCCATCTCATTGATGATTTGCGCCGGCAGGGTCACACAAAGCTCCGCGCGGTGGATCTCAAACCCTTTGACCAGTGGTATCAAAAATTTGAGGATGTTGAGAACATGCAACTCGACTTGAGCGAAAAGGACGCATGTTTTGAAGCGCTGCGCGGTGCCATCGCGGTTTACAATCTGGCGGCGGACATGGGGGGCATGGGCTTCATTGAAAACAACAAGGCCCTGTGCATGTTGACGGTGTTGATCAACACTCATTTGCTTCAGGCCGCGCGTCATCATCAGGTGCAGCAATATTTTTATGCCTCTTCCGCCTGTGTCTATGCGGCGGACAAGCAGACGGAGATGGATCTTGCGCCCCTGAAAGAATCTGATGCCTATCCGGCCATGCCGGAGGATGGATACGGCTGGGAAAAACTTTTTAGCGAACGCATGTGCCGCCACTTCCGGGAGGACTTCGGCCTGGCCACGCGCATCGGGCGTTACCACAATGTCTATGGCCCGCACGGAACTTTTGATGGAGGACGGGAGAAGGCACCGGCGGCCATATGCCGCAAAGTCATCTCCGCCAAACTCACCGGGAAGCATGAGATCGAAATCTGGGGCAGCGGAGAGCAGACGCGGAGCTTCATGTTCATCACCGACTGCCTGAAGGGAACCCAGATGCTGCTCAACAGTGACTTTGTGGAGCCGATCAACATCGGCAGCAGCGAGATGGTGTCGATCAATCAGCTGGTGGACATTGTCGAAGATATCGCACAAGTGAAACTGCACCGTGACTACAATTTGTCGGCACCCAAGGGAGTGAATGGTCGCAACAGTGACAACACGCTCATCCGTCAGGTTTTTAATTGGGAACCTTCCTGCCGACTGCGCGACGGCATGGAGGCCACTTACCATTGGATTTATGATCAGATGGTTCAAGGACACCGGTCCCGTTAAAATGGAATTTCCGAAGCAGAAGACGCTTGTGTCCAGACTCAAAGTTCTGCTGTTGAACCAATGTTTCCACCCGGATCATGTTTCCACGGCGCAGCACCTGACTGATCTGGCGCTGGGCTTGGTGAAAGCCGGGCATGAAGTTACCGTGGTTGCTTCCAGCAGGGGTTACGATAATCCGGAGAACCGCTACCCCGTTTCTGAAAAATGGAACGGCATCGAGATCAGGCGCATCTGGACTCCGGGCCTCGGCAAAAAGAGCAAGCTGCGCCGGCTCATCGACTTCGGCATTTTCTGGCTGAACGCCACCCGTATCCTCCTGTTCCTGCCGCGGCATGATGTGCTGGTCTGCCTGACTTCCCCGCCGCTCATCTCCACCCTGGGCACTTTGATTGCAAAACTGAAAGGCGGGCTGGTGATCCCTTGGATCATGGACCTCAATCCGGACGAGGCCGTCGCTGCTGGCTGGCTGCGCAAGGGCAGCATGACAGAGCGGATTCTGACGGCGGTGCAAAACTGGAGCTTCAGGCAGGCGGCCCGCATTGTGGTGCTGGACAGGTTCATGGCCGCGAGGCTCCGCGAAAAAGAAATCCCTGATGACGTGATCCACGTCCTCGCTCCGTGGTCACATGACAATGTGGTGCAGTATGACGAAGCGGGCCGGGCGGCCTTCCGCCTCAAGCACGGGCTGGAGGGAAAATTTGTCATTATGTATTCCGGGAATCACAGCCCCTGTCATCCTTTGGACACCTTGTTGGAGGCGGCAAAAATGCTGGCCAGTAATGCGAATGTTCATTTTCTTTTCGTCGGCGGAGGCAGCGAGTTCGCCAAAGTGAAGGCATTTTCCGCCGCGCACAGCGCCGGCAACATCACCTGCCTGCCGTATCAGCCGATCGAAAACCTTTCCGCATCTCTTTCCGCGCCCGATCTGCATGTGGTCGTGATGGGTGATGCATTTCTCGGCATCGTTCATCCTTGCAAAATCTACAACATCCTGAACCTGGGCCTGCCCTTTCTTTACATCGGGCCGGAGCCAAGCCATGTGTCTGATCTTGCAGGGCAGGCCGCCACATCATCACATACGCTGATGCACCGCCATGATGATGTTGCAGGCGTGGTGAATTCAATTCGTAACGCCGCCGCCCGCGCCCGGGTGTCACCATCACCGGAGTTGAAAAGAGTGGCGGCCGGATTTTCCCAGGAAAGACTGGCCCGTGAATTCGTGGAATTGATTCAGCAAACTTGCGGATGCTTACAAAACCTGTCATCCAACTTATCCGGTGACATGAGAATTTCTTCTGCAACATAAACCGGCAGCCCATGTTGATTGCTTGTGCCCATGCCCGTCAGGAAAAACTGATCCGCCCGTCCTTCTCATGATCTCCATCAAGAACATCACGCCGTCGCTGCAGATGGTTTCCATCCTTGTGGGTGCAGTGTGTTTGAGTGCCTTCATCACGAATCTGGTGCTGCGCAAGTTCAAGACCATCGGAATTGACCGCCCTGATCAGGAGCGGAAAAAACACGAAGTCCCGACACCGCGGCTCGGGGGGCTGCCCATCTACATCACCATGATGGCGGGCTTCGGCCTGATGGCACTGCTCAAGCCGACGTTTCTCGATGAATGGTGGCCGCTGATTCTTACCAACACGCTCATCTTCGCCATTGGCTTTCTTGATGACATCAGGCCCCTGGGTGCCAAGGTGAAGCTTCTCGGGCAAATTGGAGCGGCTTGCATCTTGTATGCCTTGGGGGTTTCGATTGAGGATCTGACCAACCCGTTCCGTGGAGGCGCGCACTTTGATCTTGGTCTGTGGAGTTTTCCCGTCACCATCCTCTGGCTGATTTCAATCCCGAACATCATCAATCTGATCGACGGCATGGATGGTCTCGCGACCGGCTTTGGTATTTTTCTGTGCATGACGCTGGCCTTTGTCGGCCATTTCAACGGAATAGCCGACGTGGTGCTCATGTCCGTCGTCATGAGCGGCGCCCTCTCGGGCTTTCTGGTTTACAACTATCCGCCCGCGCGGATTTTCCTCGGTGACGGCGGAGCTTATCTCATCGGATTTTATGTCGCATCTTCATCGCTGCTCAGTTCACAAAAAAGTTCCATTCTGGCGGCGGTTCTGGTGATGATGGTGGCACTTGGGGTTCCGATTCTCGACACCTTCCTGGCCATCCTGCGCCGTGCTGTCCGGGGCGTTCCCATCTTCCGTGCAGATGCCGAGCACATGCATCACCGGCTTGTCTTGATCGGGTTCAGCAAAGCCCGCGCGCTCATCGCCATGTATTCCATCAGCGTGGTTCTGAGCCTCATCGGTATCGCCATTTTCATCCGCAGAGGATTTTCATTGCCCATAGTTGGAGCAGCCCTGTTCCTGCTGGGACTGCTGGTGGTCCGGTATCTCGGCTACATTAGAAGCTGGAGTAAACTGCGCGCGCAAATCAATCTGGCGCTGAAACTGCGCCGCCACATGCTTTTCGCTGGTGCCTATGCCCGGGTGGCGGAATGGGAGGCTGAACGCTGCGACAGCGCCGGGGAATTTGCCAGCGAAATCAAGCACGCCTTGGGACGTGTAAATTTGAAAACTGAGGCAGGACCCGAAACCATGCCCTTGAAGGTGTCACTGGTCGCCGGGGCGCAATGCCGCGTTTACTACATCCCTCATCCTCAAAAGACCGCTGAACGCTGGGCCGCCAAGGCGGATGCCTTTGCCCCGGCCCTGAACTGCGCCATCGAACGATGGGGGTTGCTGCTGCCGGGGCTGGAAATAATCCCTGCCGACACAGCGAATGGTAAGTTAGTCATCTCAAGTGAAGGCGAATCATAAGTTAACCGGTGGATAAACCCGAGACACACGAGGATGAGGAAGATGAGGAAGACCTCACTCCTCGGCTTGATTCAAACGATCACACCACGCGCAAAGTGCGCGGTGTCCGGTTGGAACCCAAGGAACCTGCTTCGACCGGCAAACTGTGGCTGACGCTTTCAGTGCCGCTGGCCGCCTGTGAATTCGCGGGGAATCATACGCCCTGGGCGCTGGCGCTGCTGGCTGCGCTGGTGGGTTTGCATCTGGTGCTGAATCCCCCAAGGGCGCACATCTCCCGCACCATCACCTGGCCGCTCTGTCTCATCGCCATTCTCATGCTGGCGAGTCTGCTGCCTGCAGGCGCGTCCTTTCTACCGGAATGGCGCACCAGACTGCGCACGGATTTCGGGATCAGCTTGTCAACACTTCTGTCTCCGCAGCCGTGGGTTACACTGGAAAATTGGATACTGTTCATGATAGGACTGACCTGGTTCCTGTCATGTCTGGGCTGCAGGTATGGGAAACAGGAGCGGCGCTGGCTGGCCTTGCGACTTACCATCGGCATGGCGCTCATTGCGGTTCAGTCTTTTTTGTTCGGCCTCTTCGAAATCCATCCGGCTTTCTGGCAGCATGAGTGGCCGACAACTTATTCAGGGCCGTTTTCAAACCCTGATGTTTTCGGCTGTTTTCTGGCTATGGGGTTGGTGCTGTCCATTGCCGTGGTGCATGGTGCCTCTCGGAAAACACGCGGGCGGCTCCTGCTGCATGCACTCTGTCTGGTGCCCATGTTTTGGGTTCTGCTGGTGAACTCTTCCCGAGCCGGTGTGCTTTTGTTCTTTGGCGGGATGATCGTGTGGGTTTGCTTCTCCTCCTTCAGCAAGCGGTCCACCCAGCGCATCAGCCTTTACGTTGCCTTGCTTCTGACTCTGGCCGCGCTCTACATCACGTTCGGAGATACGCTGCTCGACAGGCTTGCCGTTCCCAAGCCCTCCTTTGCCCCACTGAGCATCCAAGCCCGGTTGAAGCTGGCAACCAGCACGATGGAGATGATCTCAGGGGTGCCGCTGCTCGGTGTCGGTCTGGGCAACTTCGAGGAGGTTTTCGCTTTGACCTCGCCCGGCTCCGACTTTTTCAGCAGGCCAGTTCATCCGGGCAGTGACTGGCTTTGGCTTGCAGCGGAGGCCGGACTGCCGGTTGTGATATTGATGCTCCTGGCTGTCATCGCTTACATCTTCAGCACCGGTTCATGGCGGAGCAAAGACTCTTCCGGTCGGAAGTATCCCTGTCTGCGAAGCGCCTGTGCGGTGGCCGCGCTGATGGTTCCAGTTAACGGGATCATCGATGTCCCCGGACACCATGTCGGTCTGCTTTTCACGATGATGCTACTCGCGGGCTTGTCTTTGCCCAGCGGCAGAAAAAATTCTTCCGCGCCTCAGGCCACCGGGCTGGGATTGAGATGGATATCGGCCACATTCTGTTTTGGCATTGCCGCCCTTTGGCTGGCAGTGAATCTGGGTTATCCCGCCCTGCCGGGCAGCTTGAGCGCGGACATGCTGGGACATCGCAGTGCCAGACAAGATGACGAAGGTGACTTGGAAAAAGCCCGCCAGTCAATCACCTCGTCCATCGCCATGAGGCCTTTGCATTGGCGCCATTACTACGACAGGGCATCGCTGTCTCTAGCCATGGGGCAGGCGCCCAACCTGGTGCTGGAGGATTTTGCCTGTGCGCGAATTCTCGAAAAGCACAGTGGCCTGCTTTGCTATCAGGAGGCCCTGCTCTGGATGCGTTATCGCCCGAAGTATTCCATCCCGGCCTGGCGGCAGGCCTTGGAGCGCGATCATGCTCGCGCGAGCCAGTTCTTTGCCGCCCTCTGCGGCTTTCTTCCAAACGAGCCGGAGCTGCGAGCTTCCGTGCGCGATCTGGCAACTGATCCCAGACTTAAGCTCGCCTATCTCGATTATGCTACGTCAGAGGATTTTGCGCCGGCCCTGCAGGCACTGCTGCACCTGCATCCTGCTCTGAATCTTTTCACGCCTGAAGAACTCCTCAAACTGTTCCGCTTGTGGTATGCACACGGAAACCGCAGCACTTTGCTCAACGCCCTGGACCGCAATCCTACATGGCGCACCGCCGGCTGGCCCATTCTGGCTTCAGACAGCGCTGCGGCCGGTGATTACAAGCGCGCCTGCCAGTTGGTCATGGAAAATGTAACCCCAACAATCGATGGAACGACGCGCCGCACCGGAAGCTTGGAACAACTCCGGCACGCCTTCCTTTTACACTCCACGGATTACAGCTATGGGCTTGATCTTTACGAAGCCGAAAAAGCGAAAAATCTGATGGATGACGCGCTCCGCACCCTGGAAAAAGCATCACAAATCCCCGGCGCACCGCAGAGATATCTCTACGATCAAGCCGTCCTGCTCATCCGCAAAGATGATTACGCCAAAGCATGGGACAAGCTGTGCGCTTACCTGGAACTGCGTGATCGTTCTGAGCGCGCCTCCCTGGAACCTGCCGGGCAAAGACCAGTCAATATCGCACTCCCCCGCTCCAAACACCTGCAAATGTTTGACCTGTAAAGGATAAAAAAAACTCCATTTACGCCCACTCAAAAATAGATGCCCGACGTGGCTTTATGCATTTCTCAAAACTAAAACGCACGGCTCATTCTCATTTTTGATTGACCAAACCACCAGAAGTGCTTAATATTCCATGAGTATTCATTAAAATCATTATTCTGGAAACCCCCAATCCCTTTCACTATGGCCAAAATAGTAATCATTGATGACGAGACTTCCTTTTTGGAGTTAATGGCGAAATTCTGTCGCTCGCTCGGCCACGCGGTCACCGATTGTCTCACCGGCACTCAAGGTGTTGCCGCCATTCGTGAGATCAAGCCGGATCTCATCGTGGTGGATTTGCGCATCGGGGACATAGATGGCCTGGAAATCATCAAGCTCTGCCGCACCGAGCAGCCGTCTGCCGCTGTCATCATGGTTACTGGGCATGGCTCGGTAGAGGTGGCTGTGGAAGCCATGCGACTGGGAGCCTTTGATTACCTTTCCAAGCCTTTCGAGTTATCCGACTTCAAGCGCACCATTGAACAGGCTCTGGGAAAAAAGCCCTCGGCCACCCGGGATGCCCCGCTGCCCCCGCCGGTGGCGCATAACGTCAAGCTCATCGGCCAGAGTAATGCCGTTCAGAAAATCCTCGGCATCATCCAGCGCGTCGCTGATAACGACAGCCCCATCCTTCTCGAAGGCGAATTTGGAGTCGGCAAGCAGCTCATCGCCCGCGCCCTGCACGAAGGCAGCCGCCGGAACAACGCGCCCTTCAAAGCCATCCAGTGCAGCGCGCTCCCCGAAGACCTTCTTGAAGCCGAACTGTTCGGCCACGGCAATCCGCAGAGCAGCGTCTTCTCCCGCACCCGGGGCGGCACCGTCCACCTTGCGGAGATTCACCACCTGCCCATGCGTATCCAGGCGCAGCTAAACGGACTCCTCGAACAAGCCGCCACCACCACGCCCAACTCCTACAACGGTGCCTTCAATTTCCGCCTCATCACCTCCACTACCATGCATCTGGAGGATGCCATCCGCGAAGGCCGCTTCCGGGAAGATCTTTACTACAAAATCTCCGTCGTTCCCGTGAACGTCCCGTCTCTGCGCGAGCGCCGCGAGGACATCCCGCCGCTCGTCGAGCACTTCCTGCGCGAGCAAGCCCTGCGCTCCGGAGGCCCCATGAAAAAAATGGAACCCTACGCCGAGGAGTTTCTCGAAAAATATCCCTGGCCCGGCAACATCAGCGAACTCCGCAACGCCGTCGAGCGCGCCTGCGCCCTTTCAGAGACCAACAACATCCGCCCTGCCGACCTCCCCTCCAAAGTCACGCAAAAAGTTGAAGCCCCGCTCGATCCCTCCGCAGAATCCGGCGGCACCCAGAAGCTCCCCGTCGGCTCCACCTTGGACGACTTCATTCGCGGCCAGGAAAAACTTTTTATCAACGAGACACTCAAGCTCAACAACGGCTCGCGTGAAAAAACGGCCAGCATGTTGGGCGTCAGCATCGCGACCCTTTACCGCAAAATGGAGCTGAACGTCGAGCGTCGCACCACCTCCTGAGCAGCACTCGAACAGACTTCCGCAAAAAAAGGACGCCACACCCGGCGTCCTTTTTTGTTTTCGTCCAACTGATTGAAAGCGCTACGCACATTCATCTCAAAAACAGAAAACGCGCGGAGGGCCTTCCTCCGCGCGTTTTCTGTAGGAGTGTGTAGTTGAGAAAGGATCAGGCCGCCGACACGCTGACCCAGAAGGTCGTGGTGTTGTCCTGTGAATTCACGCCAAGGCGGATATTCATCATGTGACCAAGCATGGCTGCGATGGTAAGGCCGAGTCCGAGGTGATTGCTGTTTTTCGAGCCTTGGAAGGGCCGGAAGACATCGGCGAGTTTTTCCGGCTGGATTTGAGAGCCGGTGTTGCTGATAAGAATGTCCACGCGGTTTTCAGCCAGCGGGCTGATGACACCAGGACCGGTCACTTGCATGAGGGCGCGACCTCCGGTTTTTTGCGCAGCCTCGGCAGCGTTTTTGAGGAGTTCGAGCAGAAGTTCCTTGAACTTGGAAGGATCCACCGACGCAGGCGGCAGCCCTGGAGTAATATCCATCTCAAAAGGCACCGCGCATCTGACAAAGGGCTCGTGCATGGCGGTGGAGACCACGCCGAGATATTCGTCGAGATTGAGCGGTTGCAGCGTGACCTTGGCACAGCCGCCGGCGGCGCGGATGCGTTCGCTGAGTCCGGAGATGCTGACAGAAGCCTCCTTGATGTGCTTCATGTTTTCCAGAACCGAGGGATCCAGATCATCATTCATGAGGATCAGGCTGCTGAAGCCTTGAATAATGGCCAGAAGGTTATTCAGCTTGTGCGTGAGGCCGCGCAAGAGTTCTTGGTGGAATCCCTCGGAGTCCTGCAGACCTAGATTTAACTGGGTCGGAAAAACGAACTGCATGGGATTGGCGGATGGATTAGCAGTGGCAACCATAATTACTGCTTTAAAATACTTAACTTTTCTTGATAAGTCTAGTTAAATTTTGGATTTTTTATAATTATCATCTGAATACGCAGATTTTCATAGCCACTTTTTTGTGGGCCAGTCAGGAGAATTATATGCTCCAGCTAACTAAACGGCACGAGCGGCCTAGCAGCCTGTCGGACTTTGCCAAAGCACGGCGTTGATGCTACCGGAAGCAATGGCAGCACGATTCGTCAACATCGACCACGACACACCTTTGC
>JAYVOH010000093.1:0-15427 GCA_043758025.1 Verrucomicrobiota bacterium | reverse complement strand
CCGTCGATCCGAAGTGTCTCGCAAAAGTTGCGTGGAATTTCGGATTTAAGGGCGCACGATCGGTGATGCTCTTCAAGAAGCGGATGAAGCAGGGCATTCACTTCCCGCCGTTTCTTTATCTGAGCATCCTGAACTCATGCAATCTGCGCTGCCAGGGTTGCTGGGTGGATGTGGAAGCTCCGCGCAATGCGATCGATCTCGACACACTGAACCGCACGGTGAACAACGCGCGCGAGCACGGCAACAGCTTCTTCGGCATCCTCGGTGGCGAGCCGTTCATGCATCCTGAATTGCTCGACTTCATCGCGCAGCATCCAGATTGTTACTTCCAGATTTTCACCAATGGCCAGTTCATCACGGAGAAGGTCGCGAAAGCATTACGCCAGCTCGGCAACGCCACCCCGCTCGTCAGCATCGAGGGCAGCAGCACCGTGAGTGATGAACGCCGCGGAAACAAGGACGTGCTCAACCGCACCTTGCGCGGTTTGCAAAACTGCCTCGATGCAAAACTTCTCACCGGCGTGGCGACGAGCCTTTGTCAGACGAATCTCAACGATCTTCTCAGCGAAGCGTGGCTCGACAAGCTCATCGACATGGGCGTGCATTACACCTGGTATCACACCTACCGTCCCGTCGGCCCGAAGATCAACGAACAGCTCGCCTTGCGCCCCGAGCAGATTACCCAAGCGCGCCGCTTCATCACCACCATGCGCGCGAAGAAACCCATCGCGATTGTTGACGCCTATTACGATCACGCGGGTCAGGCCCTTTGTCCCATGTCCACCGGCATCAGCCATCACGTCGGTCCCAGCGGAGACATCGAGCCGTGCCCGATCATCCAGTTCGCCACCGAGAACATCAAGGACTCACGCGGTGTCTATGAAACTTTTACCAGCAGCGCGTTCTTAAAAGACTTCCGCGAAACTTCCGCGCAGCACACGCGCGGCTGCATCGTTCTCGAGCGCCCCGATCTCGTGAAGCAGCTCGCATTGAAGCACGGTGCGCACGACACTACGGTCCGCCAGACGGCGATGGCTGAACTAGAATCCATGACCCCGCGCCCCAGCCAGTGGATCAAGGAGGAACAAATCGCCGAGAAACACTGGATGTATTGGCTCGCCAAACGGTTCTTTTACACGGACTTCGGGGTTTATGATGCCATGAAGAAGTAGCAGCCGCTGATGAGGCTCTAATTTTTCTCCACGGCAACTTCCAGGACATCCATTTTAGTGTCTCCTCACTTCGACAGCTGCCATCATTAAGGCTTCTGCCAGAGCTTTATCGCCAATCCCCTGCGGGGTGATCCGGGGATGTCAGGGCAATGACAGCAGCTTCAACCCATGCGGCACGAAGGGCGCAAAGTCTTCCGGATTCGCTGCGGCCAGTTCCGCGCCAGCGAGGATGGCGGTGGCGGCGATCATGGTGTCGAGACGATTACGTCGCTTGCTGCTGGTCTGGTGATAGAGCTGGCCGGCGAGATCGGCGGACGATTGATCAAAGGAATCAACACCGCCTGAGAGTAGCGCCCGCAGCGCCAGGAGATCATGGGCGTGGAGCGGAGTTCCATCCAGGCAATGGAGGAGCACCCAAAGGGACCTGTGCTGGATAAAACAGACGCTGCCACGGAGTGGTGATGATCATCGGGCCTGACGATGGCGATGAGCAGATTGGTATCGAGGTGGATCATTTTACCTCGTGGGTGGTAGTCCGCTGACTCGCCGTATGTAGCCGGGTAAGTTCTCTTTCTTCCTCGATCTGTGCATCAAGTTCCCGCAACTCACGCTGTGAGTGGCTGCCCCAGCCGCCGGGGATTTTTAACGATGGTTGCGCTGCCAGCCAGTCCATGATTTGCCGCGGCTTCATGCCGGTGAAATCTGGTTCTGACAGGGATGGCGGGTTTTCCTTCTCGGCTGCTTCCAATGCCCGACGCAGCGTCTCGGACTTGCTGGTGCCCCAGCGTTTCGTCAACCGCTCCCAACGGGCGACGGTGGCGGGATCGAAGGCAACAGTGGTGCGGATCGTCATGGTGGCCATAATGATTGTATGGTATGCGCATAACGTCGCCGGTTCAAGATTTCAGCCACCCGAACGAGGTATCTTAAAACGGCATGGAGGCAATAATTTCATCCAGCATCGGCAACTCCTCATAGCATTCCACTTTTACGCCCAATGCCCTGGCGGGGCGATCCAGCAGACCTGCGGTAGCCACGCTGGCGCATTGAAGCGAACGCGGGCGGAAGCCTGCCTTGTCGAAGAACCGGAGGAATCGGTCAGGGACGCTGGCGATCATTTCCTCAAAGGTCTGCTTTTCGATGCTAAGCAGCTCCATGCCGAGGATGAAGCCCGACTCCGCCGCCACTGCCAGCATGAGGTAGGGGTAAACATAGGGGCCACCCTTTGGGCCGACGGGATTGGGCAGCACGGTGAAGAGACATTCGATGTCCACGGCGCTGGGGTGGGCCTTCACCTTCGCCGCGAGTGCTGTATCACAGGGCGGGGTGGGGAAAACGTAGTTCTTCAGGTGGTGCGGCATCCATTCATCGGTCCACACCCCCGCTACGGACTGCGTGCGACAGAGGATTTGGCCGCCGAGATCGTTGGCGCGAAATGTTTGATCCGGGTCGGAGCGGAGGCGCGGGGCCACGGCCAGCAACTGCTCGAGCGCCAGCGTCAGCCACTCGGACTCCGCTTTATTGACTGGCCCTGCGACGACTCCAGGATGAAAACTGCGCATCTGCGGCCAGGTCTCGCCCCGGTATTTCCGGCCTAGTGCCTTGATCTCTGCGAGGTCGGCTTTGGACAGGAAGGCCCGCTCATTGAAGCTGACCTGCAACTGTCGGCTCTCCAGCATCAGCCTCATACCATCCTGCTCCGTGCCGGGATCGTCCGAGTGGATGCGGTTGTATCGTTCGATGGCCTCCTGCCCCAGATACACCGCCAGCGCCCGGTGCTGGCCTTCTTGCCCCATGACACTGAAGTAACCCATCTCCCCCGTCTGAGGATGGCGCAGTGCGATCAAATGAATTTCCTCCATCCACTTCCAAGCTGCGAGGCGGCAGAATTCTTCTGCGAGTTCATAGAGGCGGGCGGTGGCGGGCGATGGGGTGGGCATGGAATTGGAAAGTGTGGGTTGCTTTCAGTTTTAGTGGGAGGGCTAGTTCCAAATGACTCGGATTCCGGGATAGTCTGGAATCGCCTGGTCGGAGGTGATGAGAATGAGGTTTCTTTTCATTGCTGTGGCGATGAGGGCGCGATCAAATGGGTCGCGGTGGAGGAGGGGCAGGTCGGCGGCAGCACAGGCGATGTCTGCCAGCAGTGGTATTTCAATGAGGTCGTATTCCTCCCGTAACTCGATGAACCATTTTTCGGCAGGTTTTGGGAGGATCAGCTTCCCAGATTTTGCCTTGATGGCGATTTCCCAAACGCTGGCTGAGCTTGCATAGGCGAAGTTGCAGGACTCCAGAGCAGCATGGGCAGCATCGGGCAGGGTGCCATTGGTTAGCGCGATAAGTGCACAACTGTCGAGAATCAGATTCATCGGCAATCAGATGGCCACTCATCCTCAGTCAAGGGTTCAGCAGGGTCAAAGCCGGGTGCTAGGATGACTTGGAGGTCGGGTCGGGGTTTCAAGTTGCGTCGGCGCTGGTTCTGCTGGACCACAAGCTTTACCAGGGGGTGTCCCCGACGGCAGATGAAGACGTCCTCCCCA
Organism: Verrucomicrobiota bacterium; assembly: GCA_043758025.1. GTDB lineage: Bacteria > Verrucomicrobiota > Verrucomicrobiia > Verrucomicrobiales > Verrucomicrobiaceae > VFKE01. The sequence continues at coordinate 11,718 of JAYVOH010000093.1, read as the reverse complement.
TTCTCTGCGGCGGTGACAAGTTTTGAGAGCTGACTTTTGGCCACATGCATGTTTGCGGTGATCATGATTAGCTAGATTAGCTAAGTTGGGGTTAATTTGCAAGGCACACGGTGCAGAACCTGTTGCCTCAAAATAATTCCACCGCCTCGCGCGTTTCAGCTTTTTAGCTCACAGCAGCCCGCCGCCAAGAATGAGGCGCAGGGCGGCCACGGCACCGACGACCAGATTGATGATCAGTCCGGGGCGGCGATCCTTGCCGAACGCGCCAAGGATCACGCCCAGGACGCAGAGTGGCAGCACCAGCCAGTTGATCCAACCCAGAAGCGGGATCAGGCCCAGAAGCATGAAGATCGCGGCGAAGATTCCGCAGAGGATGGAGATGAGTTGCATGTTTAGTGAACCTCTTTTGTCACATTAATCAGCAAATTGTTCATTCCTATTGTAGAGCACCCGCAGCAAATACAACGCTTCCGCTGGCGCGCAATACGCGGACTTTTCACCGTCCGGGTTTTCCACCAGGTCGCGCAGCCACTCGATGCCGGACTTGCCGCGCGCCACGCGCACCAGGCTGCCCACCATGAGCCGCACCATGCGATACATGAAACCGTCGGCCTCGCATTCGATGCGCACGATGTCGCCTTCCTCAAACACCTCGATGCGGGAAACATTGCGAATGAGTTCATCAGGCTGCGCCCGCCGCTCCGCCTCGGTTTGATCCCCGCGATTGGCCGACAGCCTCGCGAAGTTGTGTCTGCCTTGTAAAATAGCGGCACCTGCACGAATCATATCCACCTTGACCCAGCCCCACGGATGCCAGGACAAGCCGTCCTCGAAGGGAGAAAGCACCGCCGGAAGCCAGAGCCGGTATTCATAGACTTTTCCCACGGCATCAAAACGCGCATGAAAATCTAGCGAAGCTTCTTCGCAATGCAGCACGCGGATGCTCGCAGGCAATTTCGCATTCATGGCCCGCAGCCACGTCTCTGTGCTCCATGATGACTCATCCACCGTGATGTGCGCCACTTGTCCGCGCGCATGAACTCCCGCATCGGTGCGGCCCGATCCGTGCACAACAATCCGTGTGCCCGTGAGCTGGGCCAGCGCTGATTCCAGCTCATCCTGCACCGTCACGCGGCCCACCTGCGATTGCCAGCCGCGCCATGGGCGACCGTCATAGGCGATGGTAAGTTTCAGGCGGCGGCTCACACGGCGGCGACTTCCACATTTGCCGAATAACCAAGCTGGTGCAGCAAGTCCTCACAATCTTCCCATGTGAGACCGAAGGCGCGGACATCTGCCGCTGCGAGGCGCGCGATGACAGGGGAAAGCGCCAGTGCGTCAGGCTCGGCAAAATCACCATCCATCAAAACATGCTCCGCCCAATCGACCAAATTCTCCAAGGTGATCTCGTGGTGAAGATACGCGGCGAGCTTGCCGGCTGCTGTTTGTTTCGTGATCATCATCGGCTTATTCTAAACTTTCCGGTGTCCTTTATCCACCGGATATTTCTCATGAATTTCCACCAATTGACCATGCTCGCCATAAATTTCCTGCCAGAATTTTGTCGTCTGCTCGCCCGCAGCCACTTCCTTCAAATAACGTGCGCGCCAACCATGCCAGCCTGTCACATCCAGCCAGTAACGCCGGGCTCCACCGGGCAAATCTACCCAGTTGCCAAATTTGAGTTCATTCTGTCTGCGGCGGCTCATGGGGCGTCCTCCGGCAGCAGCCACGCATCCGGCCCGTTGCGTGTGTTTAAAAAATCTTGCAGGATCGCCACGGCCGCGACTTGATCCACAAGCCTCTTCTGATCGTGCGTGATGCGTTTGTTTTCAAAACCGAGACTCCGTTCTGCGGCCTGACTGGATAAACGCTCATCAACAAAATGAATGGCCACCTCATGCGGCAGAACTTTCCGCAGCCGGTCAGCGAATTTTTCAACTCGTTCCGTCGCACTGCCGCGTTCCCCGCTCATGCGCAGTGGCAATCCGATGACGACATCGCCCACGCGCTTTTGCTGCACGATCTCCGCGATTTCGATTTCCCCCGACTCACTGGCATCGAGCGTCTTCAGCGGGTTGGCGATCATGCCCAGTTCGTCGCTTAGCGCGAGTCCAATGCGGACGGTGCCGTGATCGATGCCGAGGATGCGCGACATGGGATGTGATTCAAGATTTCAAGATGGGAGCAATGGCTTCAGTCTGTCTTGAATCTCATATCTTGCCGTCTTGCACCGTTACCGCAGATTCTTCGGCAGTCCATCCACCAGCTTCTTGAGTTTCTCCGCCTCGTTGCGATGGGCGATTAGCAAGGCATCTGGCGTGGAGATGATCATGAGATGCTCCACCCCGAGCAGGGCAACGTGTTGCAGTGTTTGCGAGAAAATGATGTTGTTGCCCGCATCGAGCTTGGAGATTGCGCAGTTGTGTTGGTTGCCATCGCCGTCCGTCGGCAGATAGGCGGCCACGCTGGTCCAATTGCCCACGTCATCCCAGTCGAAACACGCTTCCACGTTCAGCACCCGCGATGCGTTTTCCATGAGCGCGTAGTCAATGGACAACTTCGGCAGCGAGGCAAACCGGGCGCGCAGGGTGGTGGCGAAATCCGGCGACTGCTCGAGCTCAGAAACGAACTCGGCGAGCTCCGGGCAATGCGTTTCCAAGTTTGATCGAACCGAGGCGACGCTCCAGAAAAACATGCCCGCGTTCCAGGTGAAATTTCCCTGCGCGAGAAAATGCTCCGCGAGTTCCGCATTGGGTTTCTCGCGAAACTTTTTCACTTCGTAAACCGGGACATTGCCCACGCCTTCCAGTTTCGCGCCCCGCTCGATGTAGCCATAGCCAGGGCAGGCCCAAGTGGGCTTGATGCCGATGGTGACGAGCGCGCCGCTCTGAGTCGCGGCATCGCAGGCGGCTTGCAGTGTGTGCCGGAAGCTCACGTGATCTTTGATGAGATGATCGCTCGGCAGCACCATCATCACCGCCTGCGGATTGCGCGCGGCCACCCAGCCGATACCCAGCGCAATCGCGGGCGCGGTGTCGCGCTTTTCCGGTTCAGCAAGAATGTTTTCCTCGGGGAACCCGCGCAAAACCTCGCGCACTGCGTCGAGTTGCATCTGGTTCGTGAGCACCAGAATGTTTTCCTTGGGCACGAGACCTTCCAGCCGGTCAATGGTGTGCTCCAGCAATGTTTTGTCATCGAAGAGTCGCAGCAATTGCTTGGGCAGCCGGTCGCGGCTGACGGGCCAGAAACGCTGACCGCTCCCGCCGGCGAGGACGAGGGCGTAGAGGTTGCTGCAGATTGCGGATTGCGGATTGTGGATTTCGGATTGGGCTCCCATGTAACTTCGGCTTGATTGCGTCTGCCCCAGTTGAAATCCGCAATGCACAATCCGCAATCCGAAATTGCGTCAATCAGGCCCTGGAAATTACATTTTCGTTTGTGCCGGTCAGAGTGTATGTTCCCCCATGTCAACTTTGCCCCAACCCCGTATTGACGATGATTTGAACACCTACACTCTGGCCACCGCCTCGGCAGCGGCAGGCTGTGCGCTTGGTTTGCTTTTTGGGCGTGGTATGGAACGCCGCTCGTCCAGTATTGCCGCTCTCGCCCTGCTGGCAGCTGGCGCGTTGGTTGCGGGGCCAACGCTCAGCGGACTCATTGCCAGGGCTGCCAACTGGCCCGCCACCGAACGCGGAAGCCGCAAACGTCTGGAAGGCATCCGCAATGGCTCGCTGCCGGAAGGCGGTGAATTCTACACGGTGGACGATGGTTTGAACTGAGGCAGATGTTTTAGCGCAAACTGGAACCGCGCGTCGTAGCGGCCGCCGTTGTGTTTTTTGCAGCAGGCCAGGCAGGCACTGTGCCGTTTAAATTTTCGCACGCGCTCAACGGTGTGGCCGCATGACGGACAGGCGTAGGAATATTTCCGGGCCTGCTTGATGCGGGGCAATGGCAGCGTGTGGCGCGTGCTTTCATCCGGGATGCCGAGATCGGTGCAGGCGCGCCGCCACTCCGCGCCGTGCGGTGCGATGCGACGACGATTGGCGCGCGCGTAGGCGACGAGATGCGCCAACTCATGTTTCAGTGTGCGCTCGACTTCGCCGTCGAATTCCGCGAGGAGCGGATTTAATTCCACGCGCCATTGCGGCCAGCGGGCATAGCCGGCAGTGCTGCGCATCTTGGGATTCCATTCCACGCGCAGATTTTTTGCGCCATCCTTCAGACCCAGCTCCATCAGCCATTGGCCCGCCTGTTTCTCCAATGCGTCATCGCGTTTTCTGCCAGTGCTTGTCTTTCCCGAGTCAATGCTGCGGACCGGTGCCGCAGATCGCCCCTTGATGACTTCTGCAAAGGAAAAACACAACTGTTTCAGAGTTTTCATGCCGGTTGAGCCGAACTAGATCGAGAACTCATTGGCATTACCGGTTCCGTCGCCCCGCCGTTTTTTCTTGTCGTGCGCGCGCTGAATTTGTTCACCCATGACCAGCAGGGTGTCGGGCGGAACGCTGTTCATTACGAAAGTATTCGCGCCAATGGTGCTGTGCTCGCCAATGACGGTGTCACCGCCCACGATGGTGGCACCAGCATAGATGGTGACGTGGTCTTCCAGTGTGGGGTGGCGTTTTTTTCCCTTGAGCTGCTGACCTGCGGCGAGCGACCGCGCGACGAGGCCGACGCCTTGATAGAGTTTTACATGGGAGCCGATCTCACAGGTCTCGCCAATCACAACGCCAGTGCCGTGGTCGATGAAGAAATGCGAGCCGATCTGTGCGCCGGGATGAATGTCGATGCCAGTGCGGCTGTGCGCCCACTCCGTCATCATACGCGGGAGGATCGGAACACCATCGCGATAAAGCACGTGGGCGAGCCGCTGGATCGTGATGGCCTCCAGTCCGGGATAGGCGAGGATGACTTCGTCGGAACATTGCGCTGCCGGATCGCCCTGAAAGGCGGCCTCGACATCGGTTTGCAAAAGATTCCGCACCACAGGCAGCCGCCTCATGAATTCGTGGCAGATGCGTGACGACTCGGTGCAATGATCTTTCGCATCGCCATGCTTGAAGCGCATACTGCGGCCCAGTTCCACGCAGAGACGGTCGCGCACGGAGGCGACATGCCCGGCCGTGATCATCGGCAGTTCGCTCGATTCAACAACCTCTGCCGCATAGAATCCGGGAAAAATTAGCTGGAGCAATTCCTCGCAAATGGACGCCACGGCGCTCTTGGAGGGAAGGTTCGCCACATCAAGATGATTGATCCCGCCGATCTCGCGATAAGAGGCGAGCAGCGCGGCAACGATTTCATCTTCGCGGTTGTCCATGGATGAAGGGATAAGTTAAATGGGAAAAGTCAAAAGGGAGCTTTGTAACTACCCATGGCCAGGTTAGGTATCTTCGAGAATCATAGCCAGCGCATTTTCCGGATCATACACTGGAATGGGGCTCTTGCGGAAGCCCTTTGGATCGCGGGTGACAATCGCGTCTGCGCCGGAAGACACCGCAGCCTGACAGACCACGGCGTCTTCAAAATCGTGGAAGTCCAGATTGATGGCTTCGGAAAGCACCTGCGTATTGACCGGGGCGATCTGAAAAAGCGATAAAAGCCGCCGCACCTGAATGTGTGCCTCGCGACTTGAGCGAAGTTTTTCCGCAAAATAGTAAACAGTTGTGACGCTTGTAGCGCATATCAGCCCTTGGCATAGTCCGCGCTCCACTGCGGCGAACAACCCGACTCCCGCCTCATGATGTGGCTTCCGTTTAAGAAAAACATCCATCACGATGTTTGTGTCCAGCGCCAGCTTCACAGGTATTTCTTTCCCAGGTAACGCCGATAGTCCCGCTCATCAAGTTTCGAGCCCGCCAGCGAGCCTGCAAGCGCACGGGTAAGTGGAGGGAGTTCAACTTTCGCGGCGGACTGCTTCGCTCCCGCCACACCATTGAAATAATCCGAAACCAAGCGGGAAACGGATGTGCCTCTCTTTCTTGCGAGGCGCTTGGCTCGAGTAATGACATTGGAGTCGAGCCGCAGTGTGAGCTTGGTTTGCATGACGTATAAAATCTCCAAGACTATACGGCTAATGTCAAATGCAACACTGCACTTCAAACAAACTTCCCCGGATTCAATATACCCAGCGGGTCCAGCGCGGCTTTGATCCGGCGATGGGCATCGAGCGCACCTGCACCTATGGCATCCGCAAACCAGCGCTGCTTGGCGATGCCGATGCCGTGCTCGCCGGTGATGGCACCGCCGAGGGCCAGGACGTGTTGAAAGAGTCGATCCAGCGCGGTCTCGGCGCGCTCGCGTTGCGCGGGGCCGGTCAAGTCCTGGACCATGATGTTGACGTGAATGTTGCCATCGCCTGCGTGACCGAAACACGCGACGGGGAAGCCGCTCTCGCGCTGCAACTGCTCCGCGAAACTTACGAGTTCGACGAGCTTGCCGCGTGGCACCACGATGTCCTCATTGAGTTTCGTCAATCCCGTAGCGCGCAGGCTGGTAGAAAATTCGCGGCGCAGCTGCCAAAACTTTTCGCATTCTGCGTCACCCAATCCGGTGGACACGGAGACCGCGTGAAGTTGATTCAAGAGCTTCACCAGCGCGGCGATCTCCAGTGGCACGGCGTCGGCTTGACCATCCACCTCGACCAGCAGATGAGCTTCGCCTTGCGGAACGGTGTCGCCCAAATAATCGCGCGCAGCTTGGAGCGTGAAGCGGTCGGAGATTTCGAGCGCGGACGGCAAGTGACCACTGCCGAGAATTTTTTGCACGGCCGCCGCGGCAGCGGGAAAGGAAACGAAGCCGGCACTGATCATCGCGCGCAGCGGCGGATGCGGAATGATGCGCAGCGTGGCCTCGGTGACGATGCCCAGCAGTCCTTCGCTGCCGGTAAAGATGCCGATAAGATCGAAGCCAGTTTTGTTTTTGTGGCAGCGTCCGCCTGCGCGCAAAATTGTGCCGTCGGCCAGCACGGCTTCGAGGCCGAGGATGTAATGCCGGGTGACGCCGTATTTCAAGCACCGCGGCCCGCCCGCATTGGTGGCGATGTTACCGCCGAGGCTGCAATCCTTCAGGCTTGCGGGATCGGGCGGATAGAACCAGCCGCGTTCCTTCACCGCGTCCTGCAAGGTGCCGGTGATGACGCCTGGTTGCACGACGGCGACTCCGTCCTCGATATTGATTTCCAAAATATGGTTCATGCGAGCGAGCGAAAGCGCGATGCCGCCGCGCAAAGGCACGCAGCCGCCGACATAGCCCACGCCAGCACCGCGCGGCGTGACGGGGATTTTTCTTTCGCTGGCGAAACGCATCAACGCGCTGACTTGCTCCGTGCTCTCCGCGAAGACGACCGCCTGCGGTTCTGCCGAGGCGAGCCACTTGTCCGTGCTGTGTTGCGCGAGCACAGCTTCCTCCGCCGAGACGCAGGAGGTGCCTAACAGCGTGGTGAGATCGTTAAGCCAGCCGGACATGATGATGTTTAAGTGTCCGTTGCTGTTGCATTATCTGCCGTGCTCTTGCGCGGCTTCACTCCGGGGAGATAAAGCAAGACACCGACCGAAAGCGTGGCGATGCCCCAGAGTGATTCAGTGGGGCGCATCTTGAAGAGGGAGTATAGCATCCACGCCGACACACAGAGGAAAAGGAGCGGCGGCAGGGGATAGAGCGGCACGCGGAAAGGCCGGGGCTGATCGGGTCGCTTGATGCGCAGCCAGATCACGGCAGCCACCGTGATCGCAGCACTCAGTTCAAGCAGCGCCTGAATATAATTGAGAAGGGCATCATAAGAACCGGTGCCCAGCAGCACCAGCGCGAAGGCCGCCATGAAAAGCACCGCGCCCACCGGTTCGCCGCGACGATCCGGCGCATCCAGCCAGCAAAGCGCGCGCGCATCCTGCCCCACGACGCGCAAGGTGGAAGAGCCGCTCCAGAGCATGGCATTGATCGTGGAGAGCAGGCCGAAGGCGATAAGTCCACCCATGATGGTGCCGCCGCTTTCGCCGAAAATGTGACGCGCCGCAGCCAGCGCCACCTCCTTGGTGCCGGTCATCGTTTCCCAATCGCCCGCAGAAAGAAACACGGCGTTCAATCCCACATAGAGCACCATCACGATCAGTGTGCCCAGCCCGAGCGCGAGCGGCACATTGCGTTGCGGACGCTCCATTTCACCCGCGATATAGGCAGCGCCGTTCCAGCCCGAGAAGGAGAACATCACCCAGAAAAGCGAGGTGGCGAAAACGTTGCTGAAAACATGAGTGGAGTCGCCTGACTTCGGCAAGATGAGCGACCAGTCGGGATGCCCGGCCATCACCGCGCCCACGATCAACGCCACGATCAGCAGTGTTTTCAGCAAAGTCAGCGCGACATGAAAGCGTTCCATTAAAGTGGCACCGCAGAGGCGCAGAATGGTGAGCAGCACGACTACCGCCACTGCGGCGTGAGTCTCGCTGAGCTGCGGCCACACACCATGCGCATAGGCGCCGAACGCCATGGCCATGAATGCGACGGTGGCGGAGAAACCGGCGGTGACGGAGACCCAGCCCGCGAGAAATCCGATGAGCGGATGAAAGGCACGCCCTAGCAAATGATACTCGCCACCGGAGCGGGGCATCATGGCCACCAGCTCCGCGTAGCAGAGCGCGCCGCACAAGGCGGTGACGCCGCCCACGATCCACAGCAGCATGATCGGAAAACCCGCCGGGATGCTGGCCAGTTGAAAGCCCAGACTGGTGAACACGCCCACGCCGACCATGCTGGCGACGACGATGGCAGTGGCGGCGGCGAGCGAGACGCGGTGAGTTGGGGAGTCGGCCATGTCGTTTCGTAGCACTTGCGAGGCGGGCGCGCATTTCTTTTGTGTTCGTTCTTCTCAACGGCGCAAAGTTTGCTAGTCTTCGTGCTTCCATGCACCACATGACTTTATTCCGAGCCAGCCTCAGCGTTTCCGTCGCCTTCTTGTTGGCGCAATGCAAGATGCCCAACGGGGTCGCTTATACATCGTCCGGCACCCAAATTCTCCGGGCGCAACCCGTGGGCGAAGGGGAACTTTTCCCATCGCAATCGGCATTGAATGTGCCTGCGGAATCGGCAGCGCTGAATGACTCCGCGCGTTTTCTCGCCGGTCTGCCTTCGCTGTCGGGGCAGGATGCGTTTCAGTCCCTGCGCGCTACTGAGCAATGGAAAGAACACAGCCAGAAGTTGAATGATCTCTGGGCGGACTTTGAAGTGCGTCATGGTCAGCATGTGAGAGAATGGGCGGGCAGTGAGATCAGCGACCTGCGCTCCGCACGCACGGCGTTCTATCCGTTTAGCGGCCCGGATTTTCTTTTCGTGAACCAATTTTATCCGCGCGCGGAAACCTATCTGCTGTGCGGGCTTGAACCATGCGAACCGTTGCCCACTTGGAATTCGGTTTCCCAAGAAGATGTCGGACGCGGATTGAACGGCCTCGTCACTTCGCTCAACAGCATCTTGCAGTTCAGCTATTTCATCACCAAGGACATGCGCCAGGATTTGCAGGCCACGCGTTTTCGCGGCGTGCTGCCGGTCTTCATGGTCATGCTCGCGCGCACCGGGCATGTCGTCGAGTCTGTGGACGCGGTGCGGCTGGATGCTGGTGGCAATCCCATCGTCTTCGCCGCAGGCCAGGCCACGGTGCCCGGCTTGCTCATTCGTGCGCGCGGGCCGAATGGGCCGAAACGCATCTTTTATTTCAGCCAGGATCTTTCTGATGGCGCGTTGTCACCCGGTGGGCCTTTCCTGCGTTTCGCCGCCAGCCTTGGCAAGCCGGCGGCGCTGGTCAAAAGCGCGTCCTATCTTATGCACGAGAGTTATTTCTCCCACATCCGCAATTTCCTTATGACCCAGACCAGCGGTGTGGTGCAGGACCCCAGCGGCATACCCTATCGCATGTTGCGCGAACGCGGGGTCAAGGTTTCGCTCTACGGCAGCTATGTCAGTGCGCTCCCCATTTTCAAACAATACGAGCAACCCGATCTCGCCGCCGCTTATCTCGATCCAGCGAACCGTGCGCAGCCCATGGATTTTGGCATCGGTTATTTGATGGATCCGAAGACCACCAGCCTCATGGTGGTGCGTCCTTGATGAGGTAACACGGTCGTCTCGGCTGTGGGTGTTGCTGGCGTCTCGCCCAGCAGTGGCATAGGACGCGCGTGCTTCCAGCCGCCCATACCCCTGACATGACTGTGCCACGGAGTTGGGCGGCTGGAAGCGCGCCCGTCCATGCGAATGATCGGATTATCAACTATAAGTGTCAAGCTTTGGCTGGCACTCGCAATATACGAGTTCCTGTGCCACCAGCGGAAACTCTGCCGGCGCCAGCACAAAATCGCTTCTGGCATTTCCTGTCCTTTTGTGCGAGTCTATTCCCATGTCCACCACTGCGGAACAGTTACTTCACGAATACGAATCTCTGCCTGAGGAGGAGAAATCTGTTTTTGCACGCCTTATTTCGCGCCGTCTGCCGCTTACTGATTCAGCTGAGATTACCGATGATGAACTTTGCGCGGCGGGCGATGCCTTGGCCGCGATGCTCGACCAAGAGGAGACCTATGATTCCCAGGCGCGGTGAAGTCTGGCAATGGGACTGCGGCATGGCCGAGAAAGTCCGTCCCGTTCTCGTCATGAGCGTTCCGTTTGGCGACGCTGACCGCGCACTCACGACGGTCGTTATGCATACAACAAGTCTCAGGGGTTCCGTATGGGAAGTGGCTGTGCGAGTTCCCTGGTTGAAACCAGGTGCTTTTCTCGCCCAAAGCATAGCCACCTATCCCATCGTCCGTGCTATGCGGCGCATAGGAGTCCTCACACAAGATCAGTTTGCCGCCGTTGAGTCTGCTACTTTTCAGTGGCTCGGACGGTGAGCAAGGAATGACGGACACAAAAAAACTCAGCGAATATGAGCGTCTTCGCGAGTCAGGGGTTGATCACCTCCGAGGTGGAAGCCTGCGCGCAGACGCATGAGTGCCTGTTGCGAAACGGAAGCAGGAGGAGAAGCAGCTCGCAACACGGTGCGCAGCCCCTCGACGACCAAGGCATGTAGCGTGGTCTTGCGAGCCGTGGCGACTCCCTTCGGCCTGAGTGACGATTTCTTGGGGTAGATCAAGTGTGGTGATCATGAGCAAAGTGTAATCCGACATGAAGGGCGGGTCAATGTCCGGGTCTCAAGCTGTGAGATGGATGATGATGCCCGCAAGATGTGGCTTCGCATTTTGTTGACGCGTTAATTGCCAAATCGCTCGCCTCACATTTGGCATATCAATTTTCTAATATGGAATGTGACGATTGTCGAATCCACCCACGACGTAACAATGGCGCACGTGGCGGGCCAAAACTTCGCCTTTGAATCTGATCGAGATGCACACGGCATAGTGGACTGTAGGATTCCAACATTTGATAATCGCGCCAAATGGAAACGATGCGAACTGAGTGCCAAGGACGACGCGGCCGTGACTTCATTCATGCAAATCACTGGATACTCCTTCGGAAGGCTCGACTTCCTTCGTGATGCGAGCGGACTGTGGTTCTTGGAAGTCAATCCAAATGGACAGTTTGCTTGGTTGGACATCGAAGGGAAGGAGGTCCCTCTCCAAGCAGTAGCTAATGAAATTATAGTGGTGCATCGAAGGCTTGTGCCGACTTCATAATCAGCAGTAGAAACAGGGATTTTTACTCGTCTGAATCAATCTGCGCTTGACTATT
>JAYVOH010000092.1:0-5670 GCA_043758025.1 Verrucomicrobiota bacterium | reverse complement strand
GCAGAGGAAATCCATTTTCAATTCCACCGTCTTCAGGCTGGCCGCCGCTGCGTGCCTGACTGCCGGCGCTTTCCTGATCGGGCATCAAACGGCGATGCGTCCGTCCCCCCTGGCTCTTGCAAAAAAAGCCACGAAGCAGGCCACAACCGTTCCTGCCCTTCAAATTGATCCCGTCATGTCGCCCACTTTGGCCAAGAAGAAAATCGTTGCTGGAGTTGCGCCGAATGACGCGCGGCAAACAGCGGCCGATACTGATGTGACGCCAGTTGTTTCGCCGCCTCCGGTGGCTATTTCCAGCGACGCCACGACACAGGAATTGAAAGAGACATCGCCGACAGCTCCCACAGACCCAGCCTTCGCATCCAGACTCTCATTGGCTTCTTTCATCATTGCCGCTGATCATCCGCAATCTTCGATCACTTTGCAGCCCGATCTCATGCGGCCCACCAAAACAGCGGCAACCGAGTTCGCCGGAATCATTCTTGCCGCGCCGATGCTGGGGCAGCTCCAGACTACAACGAGTGTGACCACCACTCCGCGCAAAACGGAGCTACAACCCAAGCTGGTCATCCACTCATGGAAGACGGAGATCGCCTCCTGCCCCTGGGACAGCACTCGCAGGCTCATGCGCTTCGTGATTCAGATTCCGGTGGATCAGTCGGGGATTGATTCCAACGATGCCTCCTATCGTCTCACCGTGAAATTCGATCCGGCACAGGTTCAAGGTTATCGACTCGTCACGGAGAAACACATGCCGCCCGGTGGCGGCAGTAATCTGGCCACAAGGTTTGCATGGTATGAAATAGTCCCTGTGCGGAATTTTTCGCCGACGCGTGACCGGCCGGTATCGCTGGGCATGATGGAATTGGCGCAGCCGGTTGCCGTCAAAGAAAACCAGTCGCTGCGCCTCATGGATCGCGGTATATCTTGGACCGAAGCGCGGGAGGATTTTGCCTTCGAGACGGCCATGATTGGCTTCAATCTTTTGCTGCAAGGAGCGGACAACATCGGCAGCCTGAACTACAAGCTCGTGCTTGAACTTGCCGAACAGTCGAGAGGGGAGGACAGGCACGGTGAACGCTCGAAGTTCATCAAGACTGTCGAGGAGGCGCAAAACGCCGCAGGCTTGTAGGAAAGTGAGCCATCTGCTCAGCGCAGCTTTGACAACCGGTCTTTCGTCCATGCCAGGCCTTGCTGAATGATTTCATCCTCGCCGTGCTGGGCTTTGAGTTTTTCCCACTGGTCGGAGGCCTTGGTGAAATTAGCCTTGGCCAGGGCTGAATTTTTCATGGCCTCGCCAGAATGCCCGATGATGCCGTATATCTGGGCCAGCAGGATGCCGCTGGCCTTGCGGTCCATCACATCCAGCGAGGTGTCGTCTTTCAGGAGAAGCGCTTCCAGGGGGGCGATGGCTTCTTCGGCCAGGGGGACTGATTCCTTGGCCTTGCCCAGATCGCAGAGCATCTGCGCGTTCTGACCTTTGAGCTTCGCCAGTTCAGTCACGTAGCGGGTGTTGTCCGGGTAGAGCTTCACCAATTCCGCCAGGGATTGGACAGCCATGTTCTGTCGGCTGAAAGCCTCCGTCGGATTTCCCAGGTCGCGGTCGAGCGAAGCCATGTCACCGTAATTACGGCCTAGCAGATAGCGCGCCTCTCCCCATTGCGGATGAACGCGAACCAGTTCGATCAGAATGTTCATGGCCTCGGAGTGCGCCTCCTTGGCGTCATTGCTGCCGAGCTTTCCGGCGACAATCTCGCCGAACTCAATGTAGGCTTCTGCGAGGGTGATGGCCTGTTCCGGGTTGTGGCCGGAGCGCTCGACGAGTTTGACCATCTCTTCCATGGAGTCGAACAAAGTTTTTATGGCCTTGTCTGGATGGCCTTGATCGCGCTGGGCCAGTCCTTGCTCGATCCGGCTGCGCGATAAAATGAATTGCTCCTGCATGGTGAGATCTTCGCCGATGAGCTTGACGTCCATCAGTTCCATTACCTTACCCAGCGCGTCCACCGCATCGGAAACCTTGCCGTCGCGTCGCGAACGTTTGCCCAGTTCATACCAGGCGCTGGCACATTCGAAACGGGTGGCGCGGTTTTTGGGATCGCCCTGCACGGCCGGAGTGAGGGCGGCGACGGCTTGTTTGAAAAGATTCAGTGCCTCACTGCGACGGCCATCCTCAGCCTTCAATGATCCCAGCCAGCGGCACGCGCTGCCCAGCAGTTCCTGCCATCGGGATGAATTGGCATGTCCGGGCTGTTTTTTTAAAAGCAAGTCCAGCGAGGACTTCGCTTTTTCAAGATAACCCGCCGCCTCTGGACGTTGTTGCCTGCGCAACAGGAGCTGTGCTGTGTTGAAATAATTGCGCGCGCGCTCCGGCAGCAGATCGTCATTTTCCTTGAGCCGTTTCCGCTCGTTTTCATAGAAGAAGAGGGCATAATTGATTTGCTTTTCGGAGAATTCGGCTTCCAGACCGACGCCCGTGGGCATCTGCAAAAGCTGCGAGAGAAACTGATCCACCGCAGACTGCGATATCTGCAAGTTCTGGTTGGCGAGTTGTCGCGCCTCCCGCTCTTCATTTAACTTGGTGGAGAGGTCGCTGATTTTGCTGCCCTGATCACTCGCCAGCATTCTAATATCCTGATCCATCCGGGTAATGGTTTCGTCTTTTTTCGTAATGAGAACTTCCGCGCGTTCAGCACGACCCCGGACGCTGCGCGCATAGACCAGCCCCCAGATGCCCTCAATGACCATCACTGCGCACAAGGCAATGGTCAGTGCACGCAAGAGACCCACGTTGCGCGCTTGCCGTCCTTTCTCGATCGCAACTTTCTCCTGCGCATCTTCCACGAGATAATCTGACTCCAGCTTCTCAAACTCATGCATCACCTCTCGCAGATCGGGCCAGCGATCCGCCGCATCCAGCGCCAGGCATTTGCCGATGATTTTTTTTCTTCGCGCATCCCATTTGGTTGTCGGCTCCGTCGGCCAGGAAACATCTGGCTGCGAGCGCACCTGGTGCAGCATCAAGGCATTGTCCAGTGTGTAGGTCGCGCCATCAGGCAGAGGGTGACTGGCAATGACCTCCGCGTAAGCCGCAGCACCGCGCGGGAATTCGCCCGTGAGCAGGCGGAACGCCGTCACGCCGAAGGAATACACGTCCCATGAAGTGCCGTGCCGCGCCAGGGCATCGGGATGCTCCACCTGGTCTGGCGGCATATACAGAATGTGATCCGTCGTCTCGAAGTGATGCGTGCCGCCGATCCATCCCTGCACGATATCCGAGATCTTGATCGAACTGCCGGGATCATCATCCAGCAGGATGTTGCGCGGCTTCAGATTGCAATGCAAAAGGTTGTGCCGCTGCAGCCACGCCAGCGCATCACACAGTTCATAGAGGTAACGCCAGGCATCTTCTGGGCCCGACTTCCCGCAGCAACTTTCCAGCGTCGGTGTTTCCCATTGCCGGTTTCCCTTCTCGTCCTCAGTGCTGAACCCCACCAGCGGCATCGCGCAGTAGTAAGGGCTGTTGTCAAAATCAAAGGCCAGCGGCTGCGGCAACCCCGGATGCACCGGCATCTGCTGCAAGCCGCGCATCGCAATGGTTAGCAGCTTGCGACTGATCGCCATGCTGGCAAAGACCTTCACCGCACAGGCCTCGCCCGTGTCCAGCTTCACCGCACGGTAAACCGCACCGCAGCTTCCGCGCCCGATCAACTCATGTAACTCCAGACCTGCAATCTGCGGCAAACTCATGACGGCATCTCAGAAATATTCTCCTCGGCAACTCTTGAAAAGTTCTTCATGGAGGATGACGCACTCGGGCAGGAATTGCAAGATGCAGTGGGCTCAGAAATGCAAGGGTAGTGGAATGAAATGCCGGAATGACACTGTTATTTCCACCATCAAGGCTGATCTGCCGGGAGCAGTAATCTTGTGACGCTAGGATTTGCCCGCCGAATCTGAGGTCGATCCAGCAGGCGCAGCGTCACCAGTGAACTCGATGACCAGTCCTTCTTTCTGCATGGCGCGGGCGATTTCTTTTTCGATATCCGAAAGTTTCTGGCCCCGAATGAGATGCTTCGCGGCAGCTTCCATATGCGGGGTGCCGGACTCGATCGCGCGCAGCCATGCGATGATGTTCGCGGCGTCGCCTTTGCCGTCCACATGATAGAAGTAATACGCAAGAATGGTGGCGGAGGCATAGTTCCGCAGGGCCAGGGAAACCATCTGGCGGAAAGTATGCCGCTTGGTGACATCGCAGCGCTTCGACCAATTATGAAAGTAGTCCTGATAAATCTTGTCGGTCGCCGCGTCCCCGGTCTGTGCCTGGTAGGACAGACGGCCCATGCAGTAGAGCATGATGTTGTCCAGCGTTCCTTTGACGAGACAGGAGTTCTTCTCCAGATCCCTCGTCTCGAACATCAGGTTCTTCCGGTCGCGGTTGGTGCGCCAGTCCTCGGGTGAGGCATTGCCAAAGCTGGTGCCGATCTGGCGGAGCGTTCCCGGCGTGGCGCCGTCATAGCCGAACATGGTCAGCTTGGTCTTGGCGGACGCGCGGCTCAGGGCGTAGCTGGGCGCCACGGCGGCGATGGCTCGCTCCAAAAGGTTTGGACGGTAAGTTTTTTCAATAGAGGCCATGGTCAGCTTACAAATCCAGTGATGTCATACCCGCTGCGCGTCCCGCCCCTGACGCCTCCGGAAAAGTCAGGCACGCCAAACTCTCCGCGCTGCATGGGTGACATGGCTGCACGGCCACGCTCAGCCTGCACACGGGTGGCGGCATTCAGACGGTCGCGGGTTTCCTCGACGGATCGGGTGTAGCCCTTGGAGCCGACGTTCTGGCTGATGAACTGGTTTTTGGACTGCTTCTTGAGCGCGACGATTTCCTCGGCGAGTTCGTCCGAATCATAAGTGCGGTAAGTTGCGAGCCAGGCGGAGCTTGCCATTGCCAGTTCTCACCGCGTCAACTCCGCTGGATTTCAGGCTTGACGCACGGCTCTGCGCCGTGGCACATTACCCCCATGATCCACAAACTGCTATATGGTGTAGTCGCATCACTTTGGATGGCCGGAACCATCAGCGCACGCGAGGAAGTGCGCCGGTCTTATGAAGCCTACAAGAAGAACGGCACCCCGCTGCCGGTCTATGACACGGGCGACAAACGGCACTGGATGATGGTGGATATTTTGCGGGCTAAAAAAGACAAGCACCCGTTTTACCAGCCTTGGAAAACGCCGACGTATCAGATGGTGGCGCTCCTGATAATCGCACTCATCATCTTGGCCTCGGTGTGGATTTACCATGGCCATCAGGCGCACTTGGACGCCCAACTGGATGCGCTCATGGTTCGTTGAACGTGCGGACGGATCAAATTCTAAAGATGTCGCCACAGCCTTCATGTGGGCAGCGGCGGAATTGGTCGAAGGCTGTATAAGCCGTGAATGCTCCGACGGCGGCTCCGATCCACCAGCCGTTGACGGCTCCGAAAGGGCCGCCAACAATTCCCATTCCACTTCCAACCCATCCTCCAGCAGCAGCGCCAGCAGCCGCTGCCGCCCCCTTGGTGACGTAGGATTCTACGTTGTCGCTATCAAAGGTCTTCTTACACTTGGGACAAATGATTTCAGCCATGCGCGGGAAGTCGCCGACGGGTAGATTTTTGTCAACGTGATT
>JAYVOH010000091.1:0-15464 GCA_043758025.1 Verrucomicrobiota bacterium | reverse complement strand
CGAGCAACCCCATGCCCGGTCCATAGACGGCCCAAGCGCGTTGAAGCCGGGTCTGTTGATCGCGATACTTCCCGCTTGTGAGGTCGAAGTGTTGCTGCTTCTCATCTTCCAGCGTGTAGCTTTTGATCTGCCGGATGCCGGCGATGTTATCGTGCAGCAGCGAATTCAAACCGCTCGCAGCCTCGCGCGCATCACGGGCGCGGGGCGAAACCCAGTGCGAATAAATCCAGCCGCCCGCCGCGATGAGCGGGATCGGGAGCATGACCACGGCGGCCAGTTTCCAGTGCAGCCAGAACATAACCCCTGCAGTCAGCACGGCTTGCAACAACGCGGGGACGCCTTGATCCACGCCATCGAGAATAACGCGCTGCGTCGCGGGCACGTCATCGGCCATGCGCGTAAGGATGTCGCCGGTGCTCTGGCGGTCGAACCACTTCAGCGGCAGATGCTGAATCTTGTCGTGCAACCGCGAGCGCAAGTCGTATGTCATGCGCAGCTCGAAGGCGTTGTTCGCCAGCGTGCGCAGTGAATAAAAAACCTGTTTCAACGCGAACGCGCCCCATGCGATAAGAGAAGCAGTGAATATTTGATCCGTGCGTTTGTGCGGGATGATGTCATCCAGAAACCATTGCGTCACGCCGGGAAAAACAAAGCCGAGTAATGTTCCCGCAATCGCCATCGTCAGCCCCACCGCGATGCGCCAGGGATAGCGCGACATAAATCGCAGGAGCAATCGGGTGGTGGAGGTCATGAACGGTGTTATCCTCCACGCAAAGCTTGCCTTGATCAAGCGTCTTGCAAGCCCGCACGAATTGCAGTTGCCCCGGACTTGGGCAGGCTGCATAATTACTGGGGACCAGTTACATGCAAAACTCAATACTCACATCAAGCGGCTCCCCAGCGGATCATCATGATGCCTATGAGATCGCGGAACGAATCGCGGTCGGCCCCGCCGGTATCGTATATCGCGCTTATCAAAGTGGCACCCGTCGCGAGGTTCTGTTCAAAGTGCTGAATCCGGGATGCACTCACCCGCTCAATATCGCGCAAATTCCCGCCATCAAATCTTCAGCGAATGGTGTGCGGCATCGCTTGAGCGCGGAATGGATCGATGCCTATGATGACCCTGATGGATATGTGCTGGTGTTTGATTATAAAAGAGGCATCGCCGGTAATTTATTCCCCGATGACAATCGCAGGCTGACAGAAGCCGACGGACACCGACTCGCGGCGCAATTCTGTGAAGTGCTTCAGGCGGCGGAGCAGGCCAATTTTCCTCACGGTGACATAAAGCCGAGCAATATTATCATCTGGAATGACTCTGAACAGGGGCTTTCCATACAAGTGCCGGACTGGGGGCTTTCCATCTGCCGAACACAACATCCCCCGGAGTCGCTGGAATGCATGTCGCCGGAAAGGTTGCGGGGCGGGGCACCGACTCTGGCGGGCGATTTATTTTCTATTGGAGTGACATTGACATTTCTGCTCACAGGTCATTACCCAGTGCAAGGCGGCAGTTCGGAAGAAATCATCACTGGCTGGCAGAACTTCAATCCTGCGTCTATCCCACTGGTCAGGCCTGATCTTGACGTTCATTTCTGCCAATGGCTCGCGGGGCTGATGTCCCTCAAATCAGAAGACCGTCCTGCTTCGGCGACTCATGCGATGGACGAGCTCAATCTGGCTATCGCCGCCGCCCAGTCGGCACCGCTGGCGTCGATCAGTCCCACAGGCTCACCGTCCGAAACTGTGCATACCCACCCGCGCCACGCACCGCCCCGCGCCAAAATTGCCACTCCGACCCGCCAGATTTCAGCCCATGCAACTGTCCATATTCAATCCGCAGTAATAACTACAACATCAAAGCCAAAAAGAACGGGCAAGAGAACATGGATGCGAGTCTTTCTCGCGATCATCTGCACCGTCGTGATGCTGGTCGCTGCATCTTGCATCTGTGCACAGCAACATTATGGCATCAAGTGGAGTGACCTTCTCGCCGGTCGCTGGGAAAGAGATAGCCCGCGGCGGTGAAGTCAGAACCCCTGGTCGCAGAAACCAAACTGTCGGCAACAGTCATGGCACCGGCAGAAAAGGCATTGCCCGAAAAGGCAGCACCCATAAAGGCGGTGGTCGCCGTTGCCCCACCAAAACCAATTGCTGTGTTTCAGATTCGCGATCCCCTGGTTTATCCGAAGGACGCAAAGCTCGATGGGAGCAATAGCGGCACCGCCTGGCCCGGTCCGTGGCGCGCCAGCAATGCTGCTCTCGGCATCGCCGCCGACCGGAGAACCCGCGTCATGATTCTCGGAGGCGCAGCCGTGTCCAGTGTTCGGTGTGAAATCGCCCCCTTCCCTGCTGTTGAATCATCTGGATTTTGCTTTCTTTGTTCGATCACGCATCCGGGATCTCAAGGGCCTGTTCTTTCTCTGGGTGCTCTTTCTCCGGCCAATGGCAACGGACCAGCGCCAGTTTTGTTGATTCCAAAAGGTGACAAGCTGATCGTAAGCCTACCAAAAATCACCCAGACAATTGAGATCGCGAGCAAGGGAACTTTGCGTCTGGCCACCCTATGGACTTTCAAAAAACAGACGGACGGAAAATTCGAATGCACTCTGACAGTTTATTTGAATCCAGTGCTTGCCCGAAAAAACCGTTTCGTGGCGACGCCCGCCCTTACCTGCGTCATCAATGATTTCAGCCCGCCCGACGTTATTGAACTTGCCCAGGAAAGCATCGGCACCTCCAAACTGGGCGCCAACATCAGCGACATCCGCATCGCGCCGAGCCTTCTGGAAGCGTTTAAGTGAGGCTGCTACAATATATGGCGCGGCACCGGTGAAAAGCATCTTGCACTTTCCCCGCGTCTCCCCACATTTCCCGTCCGCATGGAACTCGTCCGCATTGTTGAAGCCCTACTTTTTGCCTGTCAGGAACCCCTCACCGTGGCTGAGATCGGTCGTGCCATCCGCGATACCGCGCGCGAGGCCAGAGAATCCGCCAAGGAATCCGGCGAGCCGGCCGATGAGGAAAAGGGCGCGATGGAGGCCGTGACCGACGAGCAAATTCGCGCCACGATTGATGAACTCGTCGCCCATTATGAAAGTGATGCTCGCGCCTTTACCATAGTGGAACGCAGCAGTGGATGGCGTCTCTGCGCTCGCGGTGAATATGCCGAATGGTGCCGCGCGCTTTATCCCGGAAAAAAACCGAGCAAGCTGAGCGCACCCGCGCTGGAGACCCTGGCCATCATCGCCTATCGTCAGCCAATCACAAAGTCCGCCATTGAGGCCGTTCGAGGTGTCTCCGTGGACGCCATGATGCAGCAGCTTCTGGATCGTGGGCTGGTGAAAATCGAAGGCCGCGCCGAGCTTCCGGGGCGTCCGTTGCTTTACTCCACCACCGATCTGTTCCTCGATCACTTCGGCGTTCGTTCACTGGATGATCTGCCGAACTCTGCGGAATTGCGTCGCGTTAAACTGCCTGCGCCCGAAGAGACAGCCGTTTCTGCCGACGAGGAAACCCAGCCGCTGCCGCTCAAGCTCGACGAGTCCGCAACGGAGACCGCGTGAGCCGAATGCGTTCTGTGACGCATTTTTTTCTTTCCACACGCCTCCGTCTCGCTCTTAGTGCGGGCGAACCATCTTATCTCCCATGCTGGAAGAAATTCGTGCCAAGATCGACCGGGTTGACCGCGAGCTGCTCAAGCTCCTGAGTCAGCGCGCGGACTTGGTGCATGAGGTCGGCGAGATCAAACGCAAGGAGGGTCTGGAAATATTTGCTCCGGACCGGGAAGAAAAACTGCTGCGTAAACTGATTGATCTGAACAAAAAAAACAAGGGGAGGCTGCCGGAAAAATCTCTCCGCGCTATTTTTCGCGAGATCATCAGTGCCGCGCTCGCCCTGGAGCAGGACATGCGCATTGGGTATCTCGGCCCCGCCGGATCGTGGACGCATCAGGTGGCCATCAGCCGCTTCGGCAACAGCGTGCTTTATCTTCCGGAGGCCAGCACCGAGGATGTCTTCGAGCGCGTCCAATTGCAAGAGGCGGACTATGGAGTTTTGCCCATCGAGCACAGCACCGAGGGAGCCGTGCATCACACACTGGATCATCTCGTGGGCTCTCCACTGCAAATCTACTCGCAGATTCTCTGGCGCACTGAGACCGTGCTCATGTCCAACGGACCACGCGAGTGTGTGGACTACATATACGGCCATCCCCAGCTCATCGCTCAGTGTCGCAAATGGCTTGCTCAAAATTTCCCCGAGGCCGAACTGCGCGAGGCCCCGTCCACCAGCCAGGCTGCCGCATTCGCGACCGAACATCCAAATTCCGCCGCGCTTGGCACCGCGCTCGGCGCGGAGTTGCAGGGGCTGAAGATCATCGCCACGTCCATTGATGACAGCGCGTCGCAGGCCCGCTTCATCGTGCTGGGCCGCCGCCCTGCGCCACCGACCGGACATGACAACACTATGCTGATGGTCACCGCTCGCGACAAGATGGGCGCGTTGATGGAAATCTTGGAAGCCTTTGTCAAACACCGCATCAATGTCCGCCAGATCGAGAACCGGCCTGTGCCCGGTGACGACACATCTGCACATCAACACGTCCGCTTCTTCCTCGAAGTCACCGGCCATTGTCATGACGAGGCCTTGACCTTGGCGATCAGTGAACTGAACGGCGAAGGCACCACCGTAAAAATTCTAGGCAGCTATCCGGCTTCGACTTGGATGGAGTGAATTGTCTCAAGCCACCAACGGCCTGTGCATCATCAGTGAAAATTGAGCGCCGGCCCAACGCTGATACATGCCGCAAAAAATGAAGCGGTGCCGATCACGATGCTGGCCAGCACCAGCAGAATTCCGACGATGGCCTCGAATGCTCCGCTCTTGCCTCCGCGTGCCGCAAGTATCTTCGCCAGCCAGATGGAACAGGCCAGTTGCGCCACCATTGCCAGGATAATGATCGCGATCGTTCCACTCAGATCATTCGCGTTCTTCCCCATTAACAGGAGCGCCAGTGAGGGCATCACAGTGGCCGACAGAATCCATGCCACCCACGCCTTGGTCATGGATTTTTTCGGGATCGGCGGAGGTGTTTGGTCGCTCATGATGCTTGCAGTTCTGACGCTATCTCATTCCACAAATTTTCGATGTCAGCCGGTTTTCGCGCCGGCCTGCCCGCAAGGCGAAACCAGTAGTTCGCGTTGCCTTGATCGCCCTCGATGAGATGCAGCAGCGCATGAATCCACGATCCCATCGGTGTATGAATCTCCTGCGCAAAGTTATGCGCCTCCTCCCAGTTGCCCTTCTTCGCATGCCATAGGGCTTTCGCTTCATCAGACAACGAACCGCCCGGCGCGGTATCGCGCTGCACAGATTCAGCGAGTTCAGCGGCAGTCATAACTCATCCACTTCAGCTCAATCTTCCGGCAAGGGCTGTCCCTTGGTTTCCGGGGCAAACGGCAGAACGGCGATGCCCACCAGGAAAATAACGCACATCGTCATTGCCGCGTATCGCAAGGGCAGTGTGGCGTTGGTCTTCGCAAAGCCTCCATAAACATCCGTGGTGAGCTTGGCGGAAAAAAAGCTGCCCGCCGCCGCGGCAAAGCGACCGAGATTGTAACAGAAACTGGTTCCGGTGCTGCGAAGGCGGCTGGGGAAAAGCTCCGGCAGATAAATCGCAAAACCGGCGAACACGCCAAGTTGTGCCGCGCCCATCAACGGCATCATCCAGTATGCGTCCTGCGGCGAATTCATATTTTTATAAACGTAAAGGGTGACCAGCAGGGCAGACACAAATCCCACGAAAAAAGCCGCCCGACGTCCAACGGCATTGGCGAAGCGGGTGAACATCCACATGCCGATGGCCGCTCCCAACATGTTCCAAAGATAGGCCCAGAACTTCGCGTCGCCAACCTGTCCACTGACCCATTTCGCGACATCAGGAACTCCGGGCGGCACATTGGCCTTGTAATAATTGGCAAAGACCGCGCTCTGGAGATCAACCGCATATTCACCGATGGCCCACAATCCCACCACCCCGGTCGAGGCGATCATGGCACCCACCATCAAATTTTTTCTCCAGCGCTTGTCAGCAAACAATCCCCTGTAGGGCGCGAACAGCCCGCCCTGCGGCAGCCGCCCATCCCGTTTCAACTGCAACCAAGACTCCGGCTCCTTGAGGTATTTGCCGGTAAAAATGATCAAAGCCGCCGGAAGCGCGCCGATCAAAAACATCCAGCGCCAGCCGGAGCCGGATGCAATGACGCCCGATTTCTCCAATGAATTCACGCCTTTGAGTGCGAACCCCGCCGACACGTTCCCGACCGTGGAGAGCACTTGCAGCAGCCCAAGCGACTGGGCGCGCGCACCAGATGGAACCGTCTCGGCAATGAGCGCCACAGCCAGTCCGAAGACACCCCCTACTCCCAGACCCGTGAGAAAACGATATAGGGTGAAGTCAAATTTGTTGATGCTGAAGTAGCTCAATCCGGTGAACGCCGAGTAAATCAGAATCGTCAGCGTGAGCATTTTCGTTCGTCCATACTTGTCCCCCAGCGAACCAAAAATCATTCCCCCGATTCCCCAGCCAATGAGAAAGCACGCGGTTACAGTCTTGCCGTAAGCCTGCAATGAAGCATCACTCGCGGGAAGCTTCATCAGTTCCTCCAAGGCCGGCACGCGGGCGAGGGAGAAGAGACGCTGATCGAGGCAGTCGAAAAACCACGCCGCTGAGGCTACCATCAAGACAAACCAGTGGTAACCATTGAGCAGCTTCCACCAGGGTTGCACTTGTGCGGATGAGGGAAGTGACGTTTGACTCATGCGCGCCATTCTGGCAGGCAGCGGCGATGTGACAAGCTGGAAATGAGATGACTGTCTCTGTTTGCGATTCTCCTGCGCCGTTCCAAACTGCGCATTCACTCCATGAACCGGCAAGCGAGAACCGAGAACTTTTCCGAACTCGACAAAGCACACCTCTGGCATCCTTTCACTCAGATGCGCGACTGGTGCGCGCCCGATCATGACCCGTTGATGCTGGTGAGCGGCCAGGGCTGCTGGCTGACCGACCAACACGGAAAAAATTATCTCGATGGCAACTCCTCCATCTGGACCAACATCCACGGGCATAACCATCCGCGCATCACCGCCGCGATCAAAGCGCAGCTCGACCGCGTGGCGCACACGTCATTCCTCGGCTTCACGCATCCGCCCGCCGCGCAACTCGCGGCGGAACTGGCCGCCCGCTCCCCCGGCAAGGCTCTGAATAAAGTTTTTTTCTCCGACAATGGCTCCACGGCCATCGAGTCCGCGGTGCGCATGGCTTTACAGTATTGGAAGCAAAACGACCATCCCGAGCGCGAGGTCATCGTGGCCTTCAATCAGGCTTATCATGGCGATACGCTTGGCGCGGCGAGCCTCGGTGGCATTCCTCTGTTTAAAGGCAGTGCGAATCAATTCGGCTACGACGTGCTGCGTATCGCATGTCTTGACGATCTTGACTCGCTGGACCCGAATCTCACGTCCCGCATCGCCGCCGTCATCATCGAGCCGCTCATTCAAGGCGCGGCGGGTATGCGTTTATGGCCGAAGGGAATGCTCAAGCATCTCGAGCGCTGGTGCCGGGAGCGCGATGTCTATTTGATTCTCGATGAAGTCATGACCGGTTTCGGTCGCACCGGAAAAATGTTCGCCTGTGAACACGAAGACGTGGTTCCTGACTTCCTCTGTCTTGCGAAGGGAATCACGGGCGGCTATCTCCCGCTGGCAGCCACGCTGACCACTCAGCGCGTATTCGATGGCTTCCTCGGCGACGCGAGCGAGGGGCGGACTTTTTTTTATGGCCACAGCTACACCGCCAGCCAGCTTGGGTGCGCGGCGGCGCTGGCCAGTCTGGAGGTGTTTCGGGAAGATCGTGTCCTTGAGTTGCTGCAAGATAAAATTGCCCTCTTCACATCGCTTTTGAGCGGCTTGCGAGATTTGGCACCCGTCATCCACATCCGGCAGTGCGGCATGATCGCCGGCATCGAAATTAAATCGACATCTGCAACCGGCGCGAACGTCTGCCTCGCCGCGCGGCGTCATGGATTGCTCACCCGCCCCATCGTAAACACCCTGGTGCTCATGCCTCCGCTTTGTGTCTCGACGGATGAATTGAGACAGATGGTGAACGCCATCCGACTGGGCATCATTGAGGTTTGCGCAATAAGATGACAATTTGCTGACCGGGTGTCGGGGCCAGCTTGGCCCCGTGTGTTGGGGGCTAGCAGCCCCCAACACATTCGTAATGCTTTTATGCGAGCCTCAATAATTAAAGTTTGCGTAACTCAGCACCCGGCCTCCCGGTTTCGGCCTAAGAAATTACATTGCCAGAGCATTCGCTTTCGTGTTTTATCGCCACCTTATGTTCCGCGCCCCATTCAACTTGTGCTTTGTGTCATGCTTGCTGCTGACGGTATCTTCACCTGCTGAAGAGGTGACTAAAGTGCCCGTCACTCCCGACCTGGTGGATATGGGCGATTTCGGAAGTGATGCCCCCGCTGAACGCGCGGATATGCCGACGCGGGGCGTGATCGCCATCAAAGTTGAGGAAGGCGACAAAGCCTACGCTGCCAAGGAACACTGGGAGGAATACAATTTCTCCTTCAAGGCCAAACGCTGGGGCAAATACGCCGTGCGCATCACTTACACGCTCAAATCATCCTCGCTCGGTGTGCAGTTCAAACTTGGCGAGAGCCGGTTCAAGAAGCAAATACCAGGCGGTGATGAATTCTCCAGGAACGCATGGCTCGGCGATATCTACCTGGCCAGTGCGGGGGAACAATCCATGACGCTATACACTCCCAACCATGTGGCGTGGGACAGTTTCATCCTTCACGAGATCGCGCTGGTTCCCGCGCCCGAGGGCGAACTTGTCAAACAGTCTGACGATGGAACCGTGCAATTGCCGGCCAAATCCGCGACCACTTGGAGCGAGAACATGCGTTATGAGCCCAAGCCTGAGAAGAACTGCCTGGGCTTCTGGACTGACCCCCAAGATTTCGCGGAGTGGGAATTCAAAATGAATCAGCCCGGCAAATATCAAGTCATTGTGCACCAGGGCAGCAGCGGCGGCGGCAGCGAGGTGGCCGTTCAGTTCGGCGAACAACAATTAAAGTTCAGCGTGCAAAACACCGGCGACTTCCACAAGCACACGCCGGTGCCAGTTGGTGAGATCACCGTTAACAAGCCCGGGGTTTATCGGCTCGCGATCAAGCCGCAGGGCAAGAATGGCGGGGCCATCATGGATGTCGGCAAAGTGGAGCTCAAGCCGGTTTCTTAAACCGATCCCGGCTATTTTTTCTTTTTGCCTTTCGATGAAGTGGCCGGGCTTTTCTTCTTGGCGGACGGTGCGGCGGCGGCTCTTCTGGAAAAATCGCCCGTAATCAACTGCAGATAATGCAGACCGGTCGAAGTGAGCGCGAACTTGGTTCCGCTTCCACTCACGCAACCGCGCGTGTGATAGCTCAAGGGAATCCCCTCATCTTTTACCCAAATGACCTTCGGCGTGGTGACAACTTCATCGCTCGGTTTGATTTTAAGGGGCAGTTCGCCGCCCGCAAAACTGAGCTCCCATGAAGGACTCGCCTGTTCGCAGCCTTCGGCAAGCCACGGATAGTTCTTAGCCATTTCGATGTCGCCCTTGCGTGGAACCACTGCCTTCCACATGCATTCGGTATTCATGACAAAGTCCGGCACCGTGAGTGCTGGATTTTTTTTAAGCGCCTGATACAGCCCGGCGACATCAAGTCCCGCGAGATTCAATCCATTGTAGTCGCCGTGCCGGTTTGGCGAAGCAGGATAGCCCCCGTCATACCACTCCGAGAATTGGGTGTTCAACATCAAGTCCAGTTCCACATGAACGTGTGATCTCCTGCGGTCAATGCCTGCGCCAGTGTGACCCATGATGGCAAAGGGCGCACCGGCCTCCACTTTGTCGCCTTCCTTCCCCATGACCTTGCTGAGGTGGGCGTAAAGCGAATAGAACGGCCCCTGGCCCCAGTCGTGTTTGATGACCACATAGCGACCGTAATTGCTGGCTCCGGGACTGTCGGACACATGCACGATTTCGCCCTGCATGATGCTCCGAACCTCGTCAAGTGGCTCGCCTTTATCGTCGCGCTTCAACGGCGCCACGTCCATGCCTTCGTGAAAGTGCATCAGCACCACCTTGTCGCCCACCCGCACCGGCCCGCGCACAAAACCATACTGACCGCCTTCCCATGTCGTGGTTTGTTCCTTCTCAAAATTCCTGTCGATGAACATATAGAACGCGGGAAAATCTCCCCGCAGCAGCGCGTCATTTTCCGTGGGAAGCGCCAGCGTCATCAGCACCGGCGCGGGCGGTGGGGAAGGTTGAAGCGCGGGGAGCGCGGGCTTGATTTCCTCGGCTTCTGACAAAGCTGGGGTCTGCGCAGTGAGAACTGCGGAAAACATCAACCGATAAAACAGACACAAGGCTAGGCGCGACATGACGACGACGTAGTCTCAGTATCTCAAGGTTTCGGAAGCGATGGTTGCTCCATCGGCAGGGGCGGATTCGGCCCTCCTTCCAGCGGAATCTGTGGCGTCACCGTCCCCTTGCGCAGATCGAGTGACCGGGTCTCGGGGATTTTCTTGCCGGATTTCTTGGCCGCCGCTGCATCGCGCTCGCTCTGCTGGCTCTCTTTCAGATTCCGTTTCTTCTCGCCCTTGGTCGTGGGCAGCATGTCCATGTCCTTGGACATGCTCGGGGCCGCCCCCTTCTTGATACGCGGATATTTCTTATCCATCTCCTTGATGATCTCGTCGGTCACGCCCTGCCAGATGGTGATGATGCCATCCGTCACCGGCTGGTCCAAAACAACAAAATCCACCGGAGCGGCATTGACCATGGTCAGCATATACTCATCATGGCGTGTGCGCGTAATCAGTTCCAGTGAAGCGCGCCCGCGGAAATCGAGTTGCAGCGTCAGGCCATTCCCCCTTCCGCCCTCGGCCGGGAACGGATAAAAGGCCGCTATGTTCTGCTGGGAAACCTCCGGCACGATCTTGAAGAAAACGCGCTTCCCGTTGAGATCGAACGGGAACATCGTCTTCGGCGGATCCATCTCCGAAGCCAGCGAATGGAAGGTGATCGTGAATTCAGTCTTGCGGCTGAACCCAAGCAGCATGGGAGCCAGCAGTGTGAGCAGCAGCGGGACGAATCTTTTCATAATCTGATTGAAACGTCATTGAGCACAGTTTGCAAGACGGACTCGCGCCTGATTGCGGCGCTAAAACAAGCGGCACAATTGAGCCTCACGTCGTTTAGCGGCTTTAATAAAGCGCGGCGTTACCAATGCGATCGCTACGAGGAAATATGGCAAAAAAGGCGTCATACCGTTTATCGTTGTAAATCAGTAAAAAATAAGCCGTGGCGGGAGACGGGCGTTGGGGAGCACACGCGCCCTCGCGTGTCGTTTTTGGCGCCCACGCCGAAAACCTCTGACCACCAGCGAAGTCACTTATTTTTGAAACTCTATGGCCAGACAATGCCAGAGGCGCGAGGGCGCACCTCAGCACACGCGAGGGCGCGTGTGCTCCCCAAGATTCATTCATCGCTGCGGCGCTGCGTCACTGATTTATGATATGAACTGGTATGATCCGTTTTACATTTAGCCAGCAACTGCGGCGGGCAAACAAGGCGGCACTCCTGCGCCCACAGGCGCTCAAATTCTAGAACTTTGTCAAATTTTTAACCCTGACACCATTCTCAGTTATTATCGCGGCTTCGCGCAATGATAACCATTTTCGTTAGGCTGCTCGTCGTGAAATCTCATATCTGCTTCCGCAAACCAAGAATGACAAAAACTGCCGCTAAAATAATGATGGCATTCAGCACCAAACCAGCAAAAGAAGCAACCGGATTCGGGCCGGATGCCTATGGATGCCAAATCTGGTGAAACAGCGGCAATGACCAATAAACCACCGGCTCAAATCTCTCCGGGAAAAACTTCATAGCCAAAACTATCTGAACCACGCCGCAACCGATGGCTATAAAATATCTCATGCGCTCAGCAGCCTAGCGACCCCAAGCTCAGCGCATGGTTAAGCCGCGGTTGCTTGGACTGGGATTCGCTCCGTGGTGAGTTCATGCAGGTCCAATTTGTGACTGGCGTTGTCGATGTCGATGCCGACGAGCCGCCCATCGACGTCGAAGTCCAGAACGACGCCCTCTGCGACTTCGTTGCTGTCCGCGCTCGGGTTCGGAGAGAGGGCGATGTAAAGCGAATCGGTGTCCGGATGGTAATTGAGTTTCATAGTCGGAATCTTCGGTCAGGGAATGCGTTGAATTGGAAATCTGGCATTCATTTGCAGGTTACTCGGCTTTCGTTCACAGGGAAAGCGCGAAGCGGCCTAACGAGAACAAGATCAGCTACAGGCGGAGCGCCCCGCCTGTTGTCTCCAGCGTTTTGTTTGGTTTCGTTTCAACAACCGTTATCATTGCGGCTTCGCGCAATGATAACCATTTTCGTTAGGCGTTTCCGGTTGAGTCATTTGTGCGTTAGTAGCCAGTAGGCCGCTCCGCTGATAACCGCCGCGCATGGAAGCGTGAGGAGCCACGAAAGGAGGATGCCTGACACAACGCGGTAATCTGCCTGCCGCGTGGTGACGCCGATGCCGAATAGCGCGCCGACTGATACATGAGTCGTCGAGACCGGCAGACCGAACTTGCTCGCTAGAATGACGAGGATGCCGGTGGCTAGGTTGGCGGAAAAGCCCTGTCCGTGATTCATGCCTGTAATCTTGTGGCTCATGGTCTCCGCCACGCGGCGTGCGCTCAGCACGCCACCGAGAGCAATGGCGAGTGCCACCAGAACCAAGCCCCAGCGAATGTCGAACGCCTGCACAACGAGGAGCAATGCGGCCATCTTGGGAGTGTCGTTCAGGCCGCGGGCAAAGCTCACGATGCCGCCACTCAGGAAATGAGCGGCGTCCATCGTCTGCTGGCAGTTGACGCCGAGGTAAGCCCCGGCATAACGCTCGGAACACTGCGCCTCGCTGTCCACGGCGACGGCCAACGCATCGGCGCGCTGCACGGCCAGCATGGATGCGGGCTGCGGCAGCGGAACGACTCGCTGTTCGGAGCCGACGCAGAAGCAGGACTCCTTGGTGATGCCTAAGCGCAAGCGCACAAAGCGGAACGTGAGGTAAAGCAACGCACCAAGCAAAACAGCCACGACTGGACTGAGCATGAGCGGCAGGAAGAACTGCTTGCCGAGCACACCGAAGGCCACCTGCCCACCGACCGCCGCCAAGCCGCTGCCGACAATCGCGCCCGTCAGGCTGTGAGTCGTGGAGATGGGGAATCCAAAGCGCGTGGCGAGAATGACAGTGATGCCAGCGCCGAGTGCGACGGCTAGAAGAAAATGCTCGGAACCAACCAGCGCATCGGGAACGAGACCCTTGCCGGAGAACTTCTTGAGCAGCGACTGAGCGAGGAAGATGGAGCAAACGGAACCGGCGAAGGTGGTGAATGTGGCCCAAGTGATGGCAGTGCGGTAGGTCGTCGTCCGGCTACCGAACAAAGAGGCAACGCCCTTGAAGTTGTCGTTGGCTCCGTTGGAGTAGGCTAGAAAGGCGACGGCGATGAGTAGAAGAATAGTCATGGACTTACGATTCTGGGGAGACGCGAGGAAACGCCTAACGAGAACAAGATCAGCTACAGGCGGAGTGCGGCGCGGCCTGTGCGTGGTGGCGGAAAGGCGGCGGCGGAAGCAGCGGGCGTGACAGCCGCGCCCGTTCGCTGCAGCGCATGGTTAGGCCGTTGGTGTATGTTAGTGGGCGACACAGTAATGTGCATTCCTGTTTCTTTTGGATTTGTAACGAGTGTTTGGTGCCACGAAATCAAGATGTCGCGCTCGGAGTCGTCGAAGATGGCGCCGAAATAGAAGAGCGGGCGTCCGTCACTACGTCCGTTGGTCCGAATCTTCAGTGCGTCAAGTAACGCTTTCGTCCCGGAGGTCAGGTGGTCCTGACGTATCATGGCTGTGTCGAACCGGGTAATTGTCACGGTAGAGTGAGGAAATGTCGCCCAGCGAAGGACTCCGGTGTGCCGCTGAAGCAAATCAAGCCAGAGTCGCGGTGACATATAGCTGCGAATGAAAAAGCAGTCGTGCCAATCCGGTGTGCAAATGGGAAGAAACACGTCCAAGTCTCCCGTGCCCACGAACTGGCTTGGCAATCTATCCGTCGGCGTAAAGACAAGTGCCGAGCGCTCCGCAAATAAGTTGGGATGCTCGGAAAGCGCTTTCCGCGTGAAGGCGGTAGGACCGTCCTCCTCGATCGTCTCAGAAAGCGTGTATTGCATAGCGGTGGAGGCCTAACGACCCCAAGCTCAGCGACGGCGGAGCGTGGCGCGGCGCGTGCCCAACGGTGGAACGAACGACAGACGCCCAAATGTAGCTGACGCTCCGCTCGCAGAAAGCACGCGCCGTGACACGCGGAGCCGTTCGCTGCAGCGCATGGTTAGGCCCCGGTTGATTGGGTAATTGGCGTCGTTGGTTTTGCATTGGGACAAGGTGGAATACCTAGTTCGGGGAGAGGAATCTCCTGCTCGCAAATCGCGTTTAGGGGAAGGGCCGAATTGCCGGTCGCCCATAAGAACAACTCTACGCCGAGAGCCGACGGTTGAAAGATAAGGCCACCGCTATCCGCGCCCGAAAACTGTTTCTTCATGTGCTCTGCCGGGCCAAACGTGAACGAACTCTCAATAAGAGCCTCCCGGCTGAGTCCGAAGAAGACGTGGGAGAGAAGTGCGTCACCAGTCTCGCCAGATTGGGGCTGCATCGCCGATATGTAGTCATCCATCGGCAGAAAAGTTCTGCACTGGGCGCGTGGGCCTCCGTCCTGGAGATTGCGTTTCGTGGTTGAGTAGAGCTGACTCACAGTCCGGTAAAGTATGTAATGGGCGCGAAGTTGGTAGGTCGTAAGCCGCCCGACCAAAGCGGTGAACGATGCTCCACGGTCATCTCTCGATATACCCGAACGAGACGATGCAAGAATACCCCCGTAATAAGAGGCGGTAAGCTCGTCGTCTCGGTAAGAACCATCGTCAAGAACGTCACGTAGAACCCGCGGTGGCACTGCGTCTCCGTTGGGAGGGCGGTCTCCGAGAAATGCACCCGCTTTCTCGAAGATTCGCTTTACGTTGTCCACGCGGTGCTGCGCGAAATCGCGAAGTCCCGTCCCAAGATAATCGGCAGTAGGGCCGAGGACTTTCTCGATGAGCTTCGCGGAGCCAATCGCCGCGCCTAGAATCGTTAAACCAGAATTTGGGTCCATAGAGACATATAAGTGGAGGGGCCTAACATTAGCATATTCACCAACGCAGCAAATATTAATGGCACTATATGTTGCAAAATTGAAGTATTATCTGGAAAGCGAAGGTGCATTATTAAACA
>JAYVOH010000090.1:0-5723 GCA_043758025.1 Verrucomicrobiota bacterium | reverse complement strand
GCTACTTCCAACCCACCGCCGGGAAGATCAGCATCGGCGGAGTGAACATGCTGGAAAACCCGGAACAGGCCAAGCGCAGCATCGGTTATCTGCCCGAGAATGCCCCGCTCTATCCCGACATGAGCGTGAACGGCTTCCTCAGTTTCTGCGCCGAGTTGCGCGGACTGCATGGCGTGGCCAAAAGCAAGGCCATTGATCGCGTGCTGGAGATTTGCTTCCTCGGCAATGTGCGCCATCAGAGCGTGGACACTCTTTCCAAAGGCTACCGGCACCGCACCTGCCTCGCGCAAAGCATCCTCCATGATCCCGAGGTGCTGATCCTCGACGAACCGACCGATGGTCTCGACCCCAATCAAAAACACGAAGTGCGCGCCCTCATCAAACGCATGGGCGAGAACAAGGCCATCATCTTCTCCACCCACATCCTTGAAGAAGTCGATGCCGCCTGCTCCCGCGCCATCATCATCGATCGCGGCAAGATCGTCGCCGACGGCACGCCCGACGAACTCAAACGCCGCGCTCCCGGTGCCGATGCTGTGCGCGTGGTCATTCGCGGGGCCGGAGTTCGCGCGGAACTTGAGAAGCTCTCCTGCGTGGAAAAAGTCGAGGCGACCTCTGCCGATGAAGCATCATTCGCGGGCCGCGTCCTCCCCCGGAAAAAATCCAGCGGCGTCGATCTGACCCGGGAAATCGGCGAACTCGCCGTCGCCAAGCAGTGGAAGGTCGAAACCATCCATCGCGAAGAAGGCAAGCTCGATGAAGTCTTCCGCAGCATCACCCGCTCGGATGTCGCCGCATAGCTCTCTCACTTACCACTTATCACTTCATGAAAAACGCCTTTGCTGTCTTCAAACGGGAGTTCTTCTCCTACTTTAATTCCCCCGTCGCCTATGTCATTCTGGTGATCTTCCTGCTGGTCACGCAGGGTTTCACCTTCTTCTTCGGAAACTTTCTCGACGGTGACGACGCCTCACTCACCCGCGCTTTCTTCATGTGGCATCCGTGGATTTACTTGGTGCTCGCTCCTGCCGTGGGCATGAAGCTCTGGTCGGAAGAACATCGCCTCGGCACGTTGGAATTACTGATGACCATGCCCATCTCACCGTGGCAGAGCATCCTCGGCAAATTCCTTGCCGCCGCCGCAGTCTGGGCCATCGCGATCTTTCTCACCTTCCCGATTGTCATCACCGTGTTTTATCTGGGCAATCCCGATCCCGGCCCGATTCTCAGTGCCTACGTGGCCAGCTATATGTATGCAATCAGCTGCCTGGCCGTGACCTGTGCCGTCAGCGCCTTCACGCGCAGCCAGGTTATCTGCTTCATCATTTCAGTGGCCATCTGCCTGCTGCTCACACTTTTCGGTATGCAGCAAGTCATCGAGGCCATCGTCAAGACGCTGCCTTCTTCCATGGAAGGCGTGGTGCGCTTCATCGCCTACCTCTGCTTCCTCACTCACTTCTACGAAATGTCGAAGGGTCTGCTCGTGCTGCGCGATCTTCTCTACTTCGGCAGTGTCATTGTCACCTGTCTGCTGATCACCAGTTGGGCGCTGAACTCGCGCCGCTCGTAACCGGTCTGACTTTCCATTCCCTTTTCCCATGAAAAAGCAATCCGCTCTTCTCAGCACCCTGCTCATTGTTACCGCTATCATCGTGGTGGTGAACTACCTCGTCGGCGGCCTTGGATTCTTCAACGCCCGCTTCGATCTCACCCAGAAAAAACTCTACACGTTAAATGACGGCACGCGCCGCATTCTGACGAACATCCAGCAGGACAAACCGGTGACCCTGCGCTTCTACGCCACGCGCGACAGCCGCCTCATGCCCCAGTGGATTCAGAGCTACGCGACTTCCGTTGAGGATCTGCTTCTGGAATTTGAGAAGGCTTCCAACGGCAAGGTTGCGTTGGAAAAAGTCGATCCCCGCCCCGATTCCGAATCAGAAGACAAAGCCCGCGCGGACGACATCCAAGGCCACGCGGTCAACGAAGCAGAAGATAAGGTTTACTTCGGTCTGGCCATCCAGTGCGCTGACCAAAAGGAAATCATCCCGGCACTCAGCCCCAATGAGGAATCCAGCCTTGAATACCAAATCGCGCGCGCCATCGCCAAGGTCACGAAGACCAAGAAATCCGTTCTCGGCGTGCTCACTCCCCTGCCCATCGCCGAGCCGGCGATGAGCCAGCAAATGATGATGATGATGCAGAAGCAGCAACAACAACCGTGGGCCGTGATCACGCAGTTGCGCATGGATTATGAAGTTCGGAAAGTGCTGCCCAACGCCGAAAAGATCGACGCAGACATCAACATCCTGCTGGTGATTCATCCCGCCGATCTCGCCGAGCGCACCGAGTTTGCCATCGACCAGTTTGTCCTGCGCGGAGGAAAGGTCATCGCCTTCGTCGATCCGCAATGCGCCGTCAGCGGCATGTATAACAACCAGGGCAATCCCATGATGGGCCAGCCGCCAAGCATGACCTCGCCCAGCTCGACACTGAAAAATCTCTTTAAAGCCTGGGGCGTCGGTTTTGAAAAAGACAAGATCGTCGCTGATATGACCCTCCGCACCCGTTTTCAAAAAGGCCCGCTACCCACCTTTCTCACACTGAGTCGCGATTACATCAATCGCGACGAGCAGATCACCGCGCCGCTCGAAGTGGTGCAGATGTTCTCGCCTGGCGCGTTCACACTGGAAAAGAAAGAAGGCCTTGCTTCCGTCAACCTCCTGGAGTCATCGGAAAACTCCGAAATGCTCGACAGTGCTGCGGCAGAGAAAGCGCGCAACGAACCGCTCAACAACTTCCAGCCCGAAGGTAAAAAGCGTATCCTCGGCCTGCGTCTCAACGGTCACTTCAAAACCGCCTTCCCCGGCGGCCAGCCCAAGGAAGCTCCCGTTCCAGCAGGACCCGGCGGACCCGGCGGACCAGGAATGCCCAGATTCCCCGGTGATACGGGCGGTGCCGAACAGGACGCGGGCGCACCAGCGAGCACCGACAAAAAAGACTCTACTACCGATGCGCAGCCTGTTCCGGCAGCGTCTGCGGCAACGACTGCCCAACCCGACCCCGTTCCTCCGGTCACACAACCCGCACCAACTTCTCCCGCCGCCAAACCCAGCGATAAACCGGAAGCACCCAAGCCCAGCTTCCTCACGGAGTCAGTCAACAATGAAGGTATCGTCTTCCTCTTTTCTGACGCCGACATGCTCTTTGACGGTTTCTGCTTCCAGCAGGATCAATTGGGCCGGCTCGGACTCGTCAACCACAACGTCCCGCTCTTGCTTAATATCATCGAAATGCTCAATGGCGGCGCCGACCTCATCAATGTCCGCAGCCGAGGCTCCACGAAGCGCCCCTTCACCAAGCTGCAAGAAATGAGCGACGCGGTGGAAAAATCCTATCGTCCGCAGATTGAAGAACTCACCCGGAAGCAGAACGAGATCGCCCAGAAAATCAGCACCATCCGTGTGAAGCAGGACACGAAGACCCAGATGATCATCCTCGATCCCAAGCAGAAAAAGGACCTCGAAGAACTCATGGAGACGCAGTCCAGCTTCAACAAACAAATCCGTGACATCAAGAAGGAACAGAACAAGGGAAAGGACCGGCTCGAAATGCTCATTACCGTAATGAATCTCGTCATCGTCCCCCTTTTCATCATCACCTTTGGTGTCGTCCTTGCCATTCGTCGCCGCTCCGTCCAGGCCGCGCATTAACCCATCCTATCCCGCCTTTCCTGTTCAGCCATGAAACGCAACGTCATTCTGCTCATCCTCCTCGCCGCACTCATCGGCACCACCTTCGTCGTCCAGCAATCCAAGCAAAAACGTCTCGGTTCCGCCAGCGCAGGCGTGAAAATGCGCGAACTGCTGCTGCCGGAACTTTCTTCCACGGACACCATCAACAGCATCCGCAAAATCCGCATTCGCGAAGGAGACACCCAGTTGAACCTCGCCCTGACCGACGGCCAGTGGCGCGTGACAGAGCGCAGCAACTATCCCGCTGCCTTCGACAAAATCAGCCGCACACTCATCAACCTGCGGGAAATGAAAATCGCCGAAACCCAGCGCATCGGGAAAAGCGCCTACGGGAGTGTGAAACTTCTCGCGCCCGGCCAGGGCACGCCCGCGACCACCGGCTTGAACGTGGAAATGATGAACGACAAGGGCGACCTGCTCTCCAGTTTCATTGCGGGAGAGACTACCAAAAGTTCCGGCGGCGTGTCCGCCAATTCATTCGGCGGTGCCGGGGAACAGCGCCTGATTCGCGTGCCGAAAGATTCCGATGCCGTCTGGGTCATCAATGACAGCCTCTCCGATATCCAAACCGCGCCGCAAGAATGGATCGACAAGTCATTCATCGATGTGCGCAAACTCAAGGCCGTCACCATAACTGCCGCCGTGCCTGCCGACTCCTGGAGCGCTTCCCGCAAAGACGAGAACAGCGAGTTCAAGTTCCCGGAATCCGCCAACGGCGACGAACTCGACACTGCGAAAGCCGGCGGTCTTGCCACCCTGCTCTCCAACGCCACCTTCACCGATGTGCTTCCCAAGGACAAGGCCACGCCGGAATTCATGAAGAACGCCATCAGCGTCAAGCTGGATACCTTGGAAGATTTTCATTACGAAGTGAAACTGCTCGAAATCAAAGACGGCGGTAAAGATGCCGAACCCAAAGACTATATTACCGTGTCTGTCTCCGCAGAACTCCCCAAGGAACGCACACCGGAAAAAGATGAAAAGGACGAGGACAAAAAAACCAAGGATGAAGCCTTCGCAGCCAATAAAAAAGCCCTCGAAGAAAAGCTGGAACGCGAGAAGAAATACGACGGCTGGATTTACGAAGTCTCCAACTTCAATGTCAGCGCCCTGCTCAAGAAGCGCAGCGAACTCCTCCGCGAGAAGCCCAAAGCTCCACCAACTCCCCAGATCAAAATCCCCCAGCCCGGCGTCGTCATTCCCCCTGCCCCTGATAAGCCAGTTGAACCATGACGGTTCTTTCTGGGTGTTCACGCTTCAGCGTGATCCCTAATAAAAAAAGAGAGTGGGCACTACTGCCCGCCATCCAAACAAAGTGGCGGCGCAGCCGCGAAGAAAAAATGATGCGCACAAAAGTGTGCGCGCTCCCCTCCGCCATTTTTCCCCAGTAGAGAAGACCAAAAGAGATGTTTGTAGGGCGGGTGCGCCGCCTGCCGAAATTTCAGATCGCAGATGCCTCCACAAGTAGTTACGACACTTTTTCTTGGAGCGCCGCCGTCCTCGGCGGCTCGAACGTCCCTCGTTAAATGCAGCCGACGTGGTCGCCGACGCTCCCAGGGATTTCGCGAGCCGGATCCATCAAAGCAGATGGTTTCTACTGAGCGATTGCCCATCATCCCGTCGCCACGCCGCAAATGGTGCCATGAAGATCAAAAAGGCCTGGCAGCCAGTGGAGGCATGGACTAGAAACCCATGATGGTTCATTCTTGCGGGATCATTTGTCGTCCGACGCATTCGCCTGCAAAATGAAGGATGTTATAATCTTGGCTCTTCAGGGAATCTTGTGGGTAAATTTTTGTGGTTTGGACCGATTCATTTGCTAAATGGGGGCTTTTTGTTTTGCTGTCATCCGGCTGAGCGAGAATTCGTGAAGCCAGTAATCGCCTGACCTTCAAGCAGTAACGGAACGCACGGGAAAAGCGGAATAAGTGCCGAAGGCCGAGCGAAGCGAGTTATGCCGCATTTTCA
>JAYVOH010000089.1:0-15584 GCA_043758025.1 Verrucomicrobiota bacterium | reverse complement strand
AATCCCGAGATCACCCGATTTAAAGGTCTCGGCGAAATCAGCCCCGACGAGTTCAAGCATTTCATCGGCCCGAAGATGCGCCTGGAGCCGGTGCTGATGCCGGAGCATCGCAACATCAAAGACCTGCTCACCTTCTATATGGGCAAGAACACGCCCGACCGTCAGGAATACATCGTGAACAATTTACGCGTTGAACGCGACATCTTGCCGGAGGAACCGGAAGGCGGTGATGCGCTGGCGGCGTAACCACACAAAGTTCAAAACTTTACCCTTTCCCTAGCATCGTGCGGCGGTAACCTCTGTTTATGACCTCATGGACCCCGCCCCAGACCGTCAATCTTGTTGACCTCAATTTCATGGATGCGCGCTTCAAGCTCATTGAAGTTGCCGCGTTTCTGGATCGCGTCCAGCGCGCCGACCAGGACGCGGATTTTCGCGTCCTGGCGCTGAAGAAAGCCATTGCCACGCTCTCTCAAAACGAGCCGCAACGCGCGAAAAACGTTTTGCTCAGCCTGAGCGACACCACTACGGAACCGATTCCAAAAGCCACCATGCAAGGCGCGCTGGGCGCATGGAAGACGGAGGGGGAAATCGTTGAAGGGTTGAATGGTTGAAATGTTTAACCGACTCCTCAGCCTTCTTTTCCTCATCTAAACCGTTCAACCCTTCAACCGCGAGCAAAGCGAGCATATGAACTACATCGAACCCCACGGCCACATGGTCAGCCGCACGACGGATGACTACGAGAAGATGGCGCTGGCCGGGTGCGTCGCGATTTGCGAGCCGGCGTTCTGGGCGGGCTTTGATCGCGCCAGCGCGCAGGGTTTCTATGATTACTTTCGCCAGATCACGGAATACGAACCGAAGCGCGCGGCGCGTTTTGGCTTGAAGCATTACTCATGGCTGTGCATTAACCCCAAGGAGGCAGAAGATATCAAGCTGGCCGATGATGTGCTTGCGCTCATCCCGGAGTTTATCAACAAACCGAATGTCCTTGGCATCGGCGAAATCGGGCTGAACAAGAACAGCCGCAACGAGCTTAAGATTCTTGAGAAACACATCCAGCTCGCTGCGGATTACGACCAGCTCATCCTCGTGCACACACCGCATCTGGAGGACAAACTCAAAGGCACGCGCCTCATCCTCGATGCGCTGAAAAACCATTCCAAAATCAAACCGGAGCGAGTCATCATTGATCACGTAGAGGAGCACACCATCGACCTCGTGCTCGACGCTGGCTTCTGGGCCGGCATGACATTGTATCCCGAAAGCAAGTGCAGCCCGCACCGCGCCATCGACATGCTGGAGCAACGCAAAGCAGAAAAGATCTGGATGAACTCCGCCTGCGATTGGGGCGTAAGCGATCCGCTCGCTGTGCCGAAGACCATGCTGGAAATGCGCAAGCGCGGGTGGAGCGAGGAGATGATCCAGCGCGTGGCGTTGGAGAATCCCGTGGGTTTCATGAGCCAGTCGCCGAAGTTTACGCTGCGCGGTTTAAGGGTTGAATGGTTGAAAAATGATGAGTGCTGAGGCTGACAATCATCTTTTTGCGCACGAGAAGCTTCGTGTCTGGCAAGATGCGCGCGTGTTGATTGGGAAGGTCTATGAGTTGACACGGAAGCTGCCGAAGTCCGAGACATTTGGCTTGGCATCCCAGCTCAACCGCGCGGCGGTGTCTGTAGCTTGCAACATCGCCGAAAGCAGCGCGCGCACGAGCGCGAAGGATCAGGCGCACTTCTCCCAACTGGCCTTCAGTTCATTGATGGAGAACGATTGCTTGATTACCGTGTGTTGCGATCTTGGCTTTGCTTTACAAGAAAATGCATCTTCCTTGCGCAGTCTTGTCCGGGCGCTTTCACGACAGATCAATAGCCTGCGCTTAGCACAGCTAGCCCGTTCCGCCCCGCATTAACCGATGCCCGCTTCAACATCTCAACCTTTCAACCCTTCAACGCCGACACCAGTCGGCATGATTTCCGGCAACGGAGTCTATCCTGAAATGTTCGCAGCCGCCGCGAGACGCACGGGTGTGGACAAGCTCATTGTGGCTGCCTTCAAAGATGAGACCAAGCCTGAACTCGAGCAATGCGTCAATGCCATCGAGTGGTTCCGTGTCGGGCAGCTCTCAAAGATGATTGCGTTCTTTAAGAAGCATGATGTGAAACACGCGGTCATGGTCGGACAGATCGCGCCGAAGAACTTGTTTGATTTGCGCCCTGATTTTCGCACGCTGATGATGCTCGCTCGATTGAAGAAGCGCAACGCAGAGTCGCTCTTTGGGGCCATCGGCGATGAGTTGCAGAAGGAAGGGATTGAACTCCTCCCCGCGACCACATTTTTGGAGGACTTTATTCCTGCGGCCGGTCACGTCGCGGGGCCGAATCCGAAGAAGCGGCGCTGGGAGGATGCGCGCTATGGTTTTGAAATTGCCAAGGCCAGCAGCAAGCTCGACATAGGTCAAACCGTCGTCGTAAAAAACGGAACCGTGCTGGCGGTCGAGGCTTTTGAAGGCACCAACGAAGCAATTCAACGCGGCGGTTTATTGGGGCGGGGGAATGCGACGATGGTCAAGGTGAGCAAGCCGGATCAGGATATGCGATTTGATGTCCCTGTCATCGGCCCTGACACTATCACTGCCGCTGCCGGAGCGGGTGTTGATGTGATCGCCATTGAAGCTGGTAAAACTTTACTGCTGGATCAGGGCGAGGTCTTTCGCCGTTGTGCTGAGCTGCGCGTGAGCCTGCTGGCGATTGATGCCGAAGCTGATGTCTAGATCCCTCTCTAAATAGTTTCGTGGCCAGCTCTTGCCAGTGTCGTGGGCTGCCAGCCCACCTGTTAAAGATTCCCAAGGGCAGGCTGCCCTCGACACTTTCAAAAAGCGGGCCGGTCTGCAAGAACCGGCCCGCCAAGATTTTCCGCTAAACGAAAGTTTTTTTAGACTTCAGGAGGCTCGCCAACGGAATTTTCCGCTGGTTCACCGGCTGGTCCGGCAGGGCGAATTTCTTCCTTGTTGTCTTCGTGCTTCTGACCGTGGTGATGTTCGCCTTTGTGTTCGGGATTCATCTTGCCGTCTTCCTTCTCGCCTTCGGCTTGGGGTTTGTCTCCCTTGGGAGCTTCGCCGCCTTGGTGATGATGAGGCATCTTGCCGCCCCATGCCGGAGGTCCGCCCTGTGGGGGCATTCCGCCCTTGTGTTCCTGCATTTGTCCTTTGGGGGAATGGTCG
This sequence comes from Verrucomicrobiota bacterium, assembly GCA_043758025.1. Taxonomy (GTDB): domain Bacteria; phylum Verrucomicrobiota; class Verrucomicrobiia; order Verrucomicrobiales; family Verrucomicrobiaceae; genus VFKE01. The sequence continues at coordinate 12,361 of JAYVOH010000089.1, read as the reverse complement.
TCTTTTTTATGCTGCTGACCAGCCCATGGAGGAGGTGCGCCCCAAGGTGTCATTCCGAATCCTCGTCCTTGGGGTGCGCCCCAGGGAGGCATTCCGCCTTGATCGCCGAAACCGTGACCTCTGTGGCCATGTCCACGATGATGGCCGCGTCCGCCATGATGTCCGCGACCGCCGTGTCCACGATGATGGCCGCGACCTTCGTAGGACTGGTCGCTGTGTCCACGATGCTGACCCCATGCGCCGGGTGAAGCCCATGGACCCATACCTCCCATTTGACCGAAACCACTACCCCATTGACCGCGATGTTGTTGCGAACCGCGAGGTGCTTCGGCATTGCCCGCGCCTACCATGGGCGGGTGCATACGATGACCATGTCCGGCGCTTGCTTGTCCGTCTTTGGCTCCATGATGAGATGGGCTCTGCGGTCCTTTTGCATCAGACTGACCATGCTGGCCGCTGCGATGCTCCGCCATTTTTTCGGCAAATTTCTTGGCCATCGCTTCAACACGATCGGCTTCTTCGTTCTTGCCATCGTGGCGCAACTCTTCGACGAGGTGCTTTTTCATGCGCTCGGCCAACGACATCATTTCTTTGCGCGCGTCATCCCGCTTTTGATCGGGAGCCTTGGGCTGACCGTCCTGATGAGCGGTCGACATACGTTCTTTATATTCCTTCACGCGCTTTTCCATGCGATCGGCTTCTTCGTTCTTGCCGTCCTTGCGGAGCTGCTCAATGCGGCCCTTTATGCGATCAGCCATTGATCCGCCAGGTCCTGGACCGTCAGGCCGAGGTTGATCGGGGGATTGAGAATAAGCCGCGCCGGTAAATGCCAGGGCGGCTATGATGGGAATGAGGATGCGTGGTTTCATGTGATGCTTGAAAACCGGCTCCGGGATTTTGTTGCAAAGAAAATTTAACAATTGCGCATTCCCCCATGTTCTTCACAGCCATCACTTCTTGAAAGCACTGCCGCTGCATGTAGTTTCAAGTTTTCCTAATCGCCCCATGAATATCATTCGCTACACTGATTCCGCCTACGCCGACGAACTACGCCGCCTTGACCGTCGCGCCGAAGCCTCAGACGCTGTTCGAGGCGTGGTCGCTTCGGTCATTCAAGAAATCCGCCAGCGCGGTGATGCGGCCTTGATCGAACTGACAGCGAAATTCGATGGTGCAAGCCTCACCCCTAAAAGCTTGCGCGTGTCGGATGCGGAGATCGAAGCCGCGGGTCAAAGTGTGGAGCCGCATGTGCAGGAAGCGCTGGAGGCGGCGCAGCGCAATGTCAGTGTCTTTGCCCATCACAGCCTTCGCAAGGACTGGAAAATGTTCAATGAACAAGGCGCGGAAGTTGGCGAAGTCTTTCATCCGTTCGAGCGCGTCGGGATCTATGTTCCGGGCGGCACCGCGCCGCTGGTCAGCACCTCCATCATGACCGTGACCATTGCCGCCGCAGCCGGTGTGCCGGAGATTGTCGTCTGCACACCCTGTGGAAAAGACGGCATGGTGAATCCCAATCTACTCGCCGCACTGAAGCTGGCGGGCGCGACGGAGATTTATCGCGTGGGAGGTTCCCAAGCCATCGCCGCCCTAGCCTTCGGCACGGAGACGATCAAGCCCGTGGTGAAAATTTTCGGCCCTGGCAACAGTTACGTTGTCGAGGCTAAGCGACAGGTCTTCGGTGTTGTCTCCATTGATCTTCTGCCCGGCCCCAGCGAAGTCATGGTGCTAGCCGACAGCACCGCGAATCCCGCCTTCGTCGCCGCCGATCTCCTCGCACAAGCCGAACACGGCAAGGACAGCGGTGTCGCCTTCATCACTGATGACGAAAGCCTGCTCAACGCGGTGCTCGAAGAAATCCAGATGCAGGGCACCACGCTCAGCCGTCAGCAAATGATCCGCTCCGTGCTGGAGAAAGAATGCGTTCTCATTCTCGTGCCCAACCTCGAAGAAGGCGCGCAGATCGTGAATCAATACGCGCCGGAGCACCTCAGTCTCATCACCGCCCGCGAGCACGACATCCTTCCGCTCATTCGCACGGCTGGTGCGATTTTCCTCGGCAACTATTCCCCGGTCGCCGTCGGAGATTTCCTGGCCGGCCCCAGCCACACTCTGCCCACCGGCGGAGCGGGCAAGTCTTTCCCCGGACTCACCGCCGACATGTTCCAGCGCCGCACCAGCATTGTGCGATTGGACAAGGCATCGGTCACGGCCTCAGATCCCATCGTCCGCATCTTCAGTGAGATCGAGGGACTTGATGCGCATGGAGCCTCGGCCAGTGTTCGAGTCGGGCGCAAATGATTGGATCTGGTGCTGAATACTGCGTGTCCACGCACAACTCATGCCTGAGCACTTGCACTAAAGCCGAAACTCCGGCACATAGTTAGCCCCCCGATGCTTTCCCTCCGCAAAGTCACCAAAAGTTTCAGCAACCGCGTCCTGTTCAAGGAAGCGGACATGACCGTTAATTATGGCGAGCGCGTGGCGCTGGTCGGTCCGAATGGCGCGGGCAAGTCCACCCTTTTTTCGCTCATCCTCAAAACCGACACTCCAGACGCCGGTGATGTCGAGCGAGATGAATGGACCACGGTGGGCTATTTGCGTCAGGAAAGCGAGCCAACCGGTAACGAGTCCATACTCGACGTGGCTACCGGAAAGGCCGGTGAACTTGAGCGGCTGGAAACCATTCTCCGCGAGATGGAGGCGAAGGGCGATGTCAGTTCTCCCGAATACAACGAAGCACACGCCAAACACGATGCGCTGCACAACCCGCAGGCGGAGGCCAAGGCCAAAAAAATCCTGCGCGGTTTCGGCTTCAAAGAAGGCGAGGAGCACAAGCCTGCGCGTGAGTTCAGCGGCGGCTGGGTCATGCGTGCGCACCTGGCGCAATTGCTCGTGGTGGAGCCTGATTTGTTGCTGCTCGACGAACCGACGAACCATCTCGACCTGCTTTCCTTGATGTGGTTTCGCAACTATCTGAAAAATTATCCCGGCGCACTTTTGCTGATTTCCCATGACCGCGATTTCATGGATGAACTGATCGAGAAGGTCTATGAGATCGACGAGGGCAAACTCACGCCATACACTGGAAACTACACCGAACATCTCAAGCAGCGGGAGGAAAACTGGGAACGCGCCATGCAGGCCTACAAAAATCAGCAGCGCGAGATCGAGCATATGCAGGAATTTGTGGACCGCTTCCGCTCCGTGGCCTCCAAGGCATCGCAAGCCCAGAGTCGCGAGAAGCAGATCGCCAAAATGGACAAGCTGGATAAGCCCCGACCCTTGAGAAAAGCATTCCGTTTCAACTTTCCCCAGCCGCAGCGCAGCGGCCAGCGTGTCATTTCATTGCAGGGCGTTCATCAGGCCTACGGCGAAAAGAAAGTCTATGAGAATCTCGATATCGACATCGAGCGCGGCGAGCGCACGGTTCTCATTGGACCGAACGGCGCGGGTAAATCCACGCTGCTGAAGCTGTTGGCAGGCGTGATTCCATTTCAAAAAGGGGAGCGAAGGCTCGGCACCAATGCCAAGCTCGGCTATTTCTCGCAGCATCGCGGTGACACGCTCGATCCCGACAAAACCATACTCGATGAAGTGAAGGATTGCGCCCCCTTACTGCGCGACGATGACATCCGCGCCATTCTCGGCTCGTTCCTCTTTAAGAAGGAAGACGTTTTCAAAAAGTGCCGGGTGCTAAGTGGTGGTGAGAAAAGTCGCGTCAACCTCGTGAAATTCCTGGTGGACCCGCCGAACATTCTGCTGATGGACGAGCCGACGACGCACCTGGACATCTGGAGCATTGAGGGGTTGATTCTGGCGCTGCAACGGTTTGAAGGCACGCTGGTGTTCATCAGTCACGATGTTCATTTCATCAAGACCATTGCCACCAAGGTCATCCACATCAATGACGGCAAACTCACGTCCTATGTCGGCGGCTACGATTATTATTTGGAGAAGACCGGCGCCGAGGAAGATGCGCGGGCGGCGGTGGTGGCGGGTTGATTTTATCTCAAAGATTCCTTGCTTGATGCATATATGTATGTATAAATGTATGCATGAGAACGACGTTAATATTGGATGACGAATTGATCGCGACAGCGAGGGAGCTAACGGGCATTGAAGAGAAAACAAAACTCATTCACATGGGCTTGGAGGCACTTGTGCAGAGGGCCGCTGCCAAAAGGCTTTCTACCCTCGGCGGCGTTAAAAGGGACTTCACCGTGGCTCCGCGTGACCGCGGAATTCATTCCAGAGTTGCGGAGCCGCAGGTAAAATATAAAACACCAAATAAGCGCAAAAAATGATCCTCGTGGACACATGTATCTGGGTGGACTTCTTCCGGGGTGAGAACTTGGAACTCGCGGATTTACTCGCGGCAAACGAAGTAGTGATGCACTGGATCGTGATCGGAGAGTTGGCCGTAGACAACTTGCCAAGGCGCGCCCAGATTTTAAACGATCTGCGGGTGCTGGAGCGGGTGCAGGAGGCTACGGCACGCGAAGCACTGGCGTTGTTAGAGAATCAGAAGTTGTATGGTAAGGGCCTGAGTTGGAATGACGTGCAATTGCTTGCCAGCGCGCTCATCCACTCCGTGCCGCTCTGGACGAAGGACATTCGACTGCGCGATGCCGCGCAAAAGACGGGTGCTCTGTGGCGTTGAGCGCGTTGTCGTCACTTCCCGCTGGTCCATTTCACGGCATTGATCAGAATGTTCTTATAGGCTTCCAGTTCATGGACGCGTCCGTCGTGCCCGATGGCGATGCCGACAATGCGGGCCTGGTCATGCTTCGTGATCCAGACGCTCGGGTGAGTCTTGTTGTATTTCTTACTGGTCGTGGTTTCAGCCAGCACTTCGATGGAGGCGGTGTTGGCGGGCGGCTCCGGGTTCACATGATAGAGCTCATCGTTCACGGCAAAGCTCGCAGGCACATCCTTCATTACCGGATGATCTTTCTTGAGCACATTCACGGTGAACGGCCCGAGCGCATCATGGCTAATTGCGCCGCCTCCGACGATGAGGGCATTGATCTCCGGCCATTTGCCAAATCCATACCAAGTGCCGGGATGCAGCATGATGATACCCTTGCCCCTCTTGGCAAAATCAAACAACGCGGCGCGATACTCCGGCGTGTCCAAACCTGCTTTGTTGGTGCTGATGATCGCGACGTCGGCGTTCTTCAATTCGGCGGTGGCGACGGTGCTGTCTTCGGTCGCGTTAACGGAGAAGCCTGCCTTCATCAGGAATTCACCGTCGAAGTCCTCGAACCATTTTTTGAAATCGTGTGATGAACCTCCGGCGATGATGAGGACTTTGGTTTTGCCGGATTCCCAAGTTACTGGAGTAGCGGCAGCACTGGGAGCGACGACACTCTTGTCGTCTGCATTGGTCTTCGCGGCTGCGCCGCCAGATTTTTCATTGCGGGAAGGAGTCCCCGCGCTCCTTTCCGCGCTCGCGGTGATCGCCACGGTGCAGGGGCTGATTTCATTGTTGAAGCTCTCCAGTGCAATTTTCTTGAGTTGACCATTCTTCTTCAAATTGACGGCGAAATAACGAAGCTGGCCGGTGCGAACCAAGTCTTCGGTTTGTTCGCTTTGCGGCACATCCGCGCGGCCAATGTAATCCGCGAAGTGTTGGCCGTTTTCGAGTGTGATTTCTTCTTTGTCACCATCGGCGTATTCGACGCTCACTTTCATCGCAGGCTTGCCGACAGCATCATCTCCGCCAAACGGCCAAGCCCAGCCGGCTACTCCGCCGAGGAAGTGCAGGCTCGCGGCTGTGGCATTGGTGGCGATCTCAACCCGCTTAGGGAGTTCATTCGCGACGGAGCCTTTGCCGCCACCTTTGAGCACGATAATGTTGTTCGCGTTTGGCGATTTTGCGGGGTCAACGAGAAAGAACGGCACTTTATTGACGGTCACGTTGCCAAATTTTTTGAGCGTTACGGTTTCATCGGTGTATTCGGGTGCGCGGAAAATGCCGTGCAGGCTGTCGGCAGTGAATGAGTTCTTCAAATCCACAATGCGGTAGCGCGACTCACTGCCGCAGAGGTATGCGAGGATGTCGCGCAGCATATCGGGCGGCAGTGCCTCGAAACCCTCGGGCATGAGAGAGCGACGCGTATTCTCGCGGGTATTGATTTCGTCTTTGCGTATTTCAAACTCTCCGGCCTGATTGCGCAGCGTGACGGTGGCGGAGTTTTCCTGGGCGATGACACCGACGAGAATATCGCCGTTTTTCTTCGTGAAGTTCCAGGCGTAGAAACTTGGATCCACTTCGCGATTCGGATCCACAATGCTGACCAGCAGTTCGGCGGGGCCGTGTGCGCCCATGCCGGTCAGCGCCGGGCCGACAAGTTTTCCTTCATTGTTGAACTGGTGGCAGATGGCACAGGAGGCTGCGAAGAGAGCCTTGCCTTTCATAGCATCACCGGATTTTTCGACTTCCGATGTCAGCTTTGCAATGACCGCGTCTTTCTCCTTGGAGGCAGGGCTGATGAGTTTGTTGAGCACCGCATTGGCCTGACGCGCGATCTCTTTGTTCGGGTGGGTGCGGAGGCGCGCCAAATTCGCTGGGTCGAGGTCTTTCACATTCACCTTGCCGGAGGTGATGGCTTCCAGCAGGGCCTTCGTGGACTCTGGTCGCTTGAGAATGGCATTGAATGCCTGAGCTTGTTGTTCGCGCTTCAGCGTGCCAAACAATTCTACGAGCGCCGAAGCCTGTCCTCCGTTCGCCAACGCCTCAATGATCGCCGACTGCAATTCAGGGGGTGAGTTCTGAGCCGCTAAAGTGGGAACACCGAACATTTTCGCTTCGCGCTCGCCGAGACTGATCAGCACATTCGCCGCGCCGATTCTGTCTGTAACTGATGCGGCAGGTGAGTTTAGCACTGCGCTAAACTTTGCGATTTGCTCTTTCATGGTTTCTGCGAGCACACCTTTCGTGTCCCATTTCGCCACGAGCGGCAGCGCAGCTCCGGCGGTGGCGGGGTTGGCGAGAAGTTTTTTCAGAGCGTCGGTTAGTGAAGCCGTGAGCGCGGGGGCTTCGTTCAGTTGCTGCGCGATACACTGGAGAAGCATCGGATTCATGCGCGGTGCCTCAATGTTCTCAATCAGCTTGACGGCATTTGCGGCACCGTCCTTGCCAATTGCAGCCGGCAGAAGAGCTTCGATCAACGGCCTGAGTTTTTCGGACTCCTCATTCTTGGAAGCGGCAAGAATGACTTCGACTGGTGACTCGGCAGCGACGGCGATGGCTGCGGTCCGAGACCAGCCATCGCTAGCCGTGTGAAAGACGTTTATGATGGCATTGGCTCGACCCGAGTTCTCAAGTGGCGTCAACAAAAGCTTCTTAGAGAGATTCAAGGCCAGGCTGCCGCTATGCGGCGACAGTCCATTCTCTGCCAAGCCGACGATTCCCTTTTGATTTCCCGTGGCGTCGGTTTCTTCGGACAGCAAACGCCATGCCTGCTGCTTGACATGAGCGTTAGGGCTGGTTTTGAAAACCTTCGCCAAACCTTGAAAATCCTTTGGATTTAGCACCGGCACCTCAAGTTTCTTCGCCTGCTTGTGCTGCACTTTCCAGATGCGGGAGAAGTAGTGGTCGCGGTCCGGGCGGACGGCGGCGTTGGCGGGGCCATGCTGCGGGCCGCGGGTGTCATTGTGGATCACTGCCTGGTTGTAAAAGTCCACGATGTAAAGCGCGCCGTCCGGGCCGACGCGGTTTTCGATGGGGCGGAACCACAGGTCGTGGCTGCGGATGAACTCGGTTTCCTCGCGGCCTTTTTCTTTAACTGACTTATAGGTCACGCCGTCTGGGGTGACGAACTCATGGTGGACGATGTTGATGGTAGGCTCGCCGCTGAAGTAACTGTAGTTCCACTTCTCCGGCCACGCGCCGCCTTCATAGATGGCGCAACCGGCGGCGGCTGTGAAGCTGCCGACCCAGTCAATCTGCACATAGGGCAGTTGATCCGATTTCATGAGTGGGAAGGTGGGGGCGGCACGGGGCCCGGTGACCTTGAAGCTGCTGGTGCCGGGGATTTTTCCCTTGGCGAGGACGGACTCGGGCAGGACGGTGTGCATGAGGAGATCGCCGCTGGTGGGCTGCGTCCAGAAGCACTGTCCGTCCCAAGTCATGCAGAGGCCCCAGGTGTTTCCGCCTTTGGAAGAGTATTGCTCGAAGGCACTGCCGTCAGGTTTGAAGCGCACGACCCCTGAAGTGACGGCTCCAAAGTCTTTCTTGCCGTCTGATGAAACAGGATGTCCGGCACTGTAACCGAGTGTGGCGTAAACCCAGCCGTCGAGCCCCCAGCGGAGGTTGTTGATCACGGCGTGGGTGTCGCCAGTGCCGAGTCCGGAATAGAGCTTGGTGCGCTTGTCACAGACACCTTTGCCGGTGGTGTCTTCGAGGAACCAGATGTCCGGCGCCGCGCAGGCGATGACGCCGTTTTTGTGAAAGCAGAAGCTGGTGACGAGTTCGAGCTTATCAGCAAAGATGTGCTTTTTATCCATCACGCCGTCGCCGTTGGTGTCCTCCAGCCAGGCGATACGATCCTGCGGGTCGCGATCAAATTTACCGGGGTAGAGCGATCCTGCATCTTTCCAGGGATCGGTGTTTTGCTGGCGACGACCATTGGGATACTCCGGTGTCTCGCAGACCCACATGCGGCCTTTTTCATCCCAGTCCACGTTCATGGCTTTGTTCACGAGCGGTTCGGATGCGACGAGCGAGATGTTGAACTCGGGGTGCACTTCGAGTTTCTCCGCAGCCTTCTCAGGGCGGGTCGGACCACCTTCGACATAACGGAGATTATCGCCGAGTTCTTCGGGCTTGCAGAGTTCGTCAGCGTTGGCGCGCTTGCCAGCCCATGCGATGCCGCGCAGGAGGAGCGCGCGGAAGTTTGGCCGCGAGAAGTTGGCATAGGTATGGCCGGGGATGCAGACGAACGCGCGGTAATTATTTTTCTCCCAAGTCCACACCTGCGGCTGGATGTCATAGACGCTGATTTTGTTGCCGCTGGCAGGGGATGGAGCGGGTTTGTCTTTTCGGGCTGCGCGCGGCTTGGGTGTGTAACCGGCTGCGAGCACATGGATGTCCGGAGCCAAATCCATGTCGTAGTAAATCTCGTCATCCATCTCGAAGTTCGAGCAATCCTTGGTGATTGGGTTCTCGCGATCGGTGAAATACAAGTTCATCGGGCCTTCGAGCCACTTCGTCTGGCCACGCAGCCACGAACCACCGACAAGCTGTTTGTAATATGCCGTGCCTTCCGGGTTATCGGATACGGAACCGGCATGAATCACTACGATGCCGCCACCGCGTTTCGTGTATTCATCGAGCAAGACCCGCTCTTCCGGTTTGAAATTTCCACCGCCATCGCGGTGGATGATGAGGACATCGGTGGCGCCGAGTTGCGCTTTGGTCGGGAAGTTGTCACCGCCAGCGGACTTGGCGCCTCGCTCGTTTAGGAGTGTGCTCCAGTCCCGGAGGAATGAAGGGTGATCATGCGAGCCGGGCCCGTGAGATTTTGGGCCGCTGAGAATGAAGACTCGCAAGGGCTTATCGGCCGCGAAAGATGTGAAGTGCAGTGAGAACCCCGAGCAGAGGATCAAGATCTGGAGCCAGAATCGAGTCATAGTATACTTAATCTAAGTTGATAATAACGTATTTCTATGTGAATATATTAGCGAGATTTGAACACGACTCGATGCTAGAATTTTAAGTGTGTTAATCAAGTGATAAGCACATCTAAATGACGCAAATTTAATGTTTTGTATTTACTGATTTAAATTCACGAGTCAGATTGGTTAGGGAATCCTCAACAGCCATGCGTTCAAGGCTGCTGGCCCCGACGAAGCCGTCCGCCGTGGTTTTGCTGAGGATGAATTCCACGTCTTTGGGGGTGTTGATCGGCCCTCCATGAGTCAAGGTGAAGACATCTTTGCGCACGGATTTGGCGGCATCAATGATGTCCTGCGTGACCTTGATGGTGTGATCCCAACTTACTACGGCGCTTGTCACGCCGATGCTGCCTCCCACAGTCGTCCCGACGTGGGCGATTACGGCGTCGGCGCCTTGTTTGGTCATCTCGATGGCTTCCTCGGGAGTGGCCACATAAACGACGCTGAACAAGTCCATGCGATGGGCCAGGCCGACCATCTCGAACTCTTTCTGCACGCTCATGCCTGTCTCTTCCAAAACCTGACGGAAATGGCCGTCCACAATGGTGTGGGTGGGGAAATTGTTCACGCCGCTGAAGCCCATGTCCTTCACTTTGCCCAGCCAGTGCCACATCCGGCGGCGCGGATCGGTCGCGTGAACGCCGCAGATAACGGGGATTTCCTTGACGGTCGGCAGCACTTCATATTCGCCAATTTCCATGGCGACCGCATTGGCATCGCCATAAGCCATCAGCCCGCAAGTGGAACCGTGACCGCTCATGCGGAACCGGCCGCTATTGTAGATGATGATGAGGTCGGCACCGCCTTTCTCGATAAACTTGGCGCTGATGCCGGTGCCGGCTCCGGCGGCTATGATGGGTTCGCCGCGCTTGAGCGTGGCGTTGAGACGTGCGACGACTTCGAGTCGGGTGTAGGGGTTACCGATTCCGGTCCAGGGGTTGGGCATGTTGATTGATAGATAATTGAAGTTGATCTGGTGACTGATTAACCATGTCATTCTAACGCGTCTGCGTCCTGATTGCTGTCCGAAAAATGTGATTATGCCCCACCTTGATGTATCTGAAAGCCACATTTGCAGTGATTTGAGCGAAAGCTCATCTGTGGCATCCTTCAGATTATTTCACCAATACCAATATGTCCAAGCGATCCGCAACCTTCTTTCTGACACTGCTGGTCTTTCTGCTGATGGCGCTGACAGCGTGGATTAACTGGGCATTGCAGCGGATCGAGGAAGTCAAAAAACGGGATCACCTGCCCGGGCCCCAGCGAACAGGGGAAATCTCGAATAAATCTTAACGGGGCTGCGCGCGGCCAGGTTACGGGTTGGCAATGGCGAACAACTGTTTCATTGTCGCAATGAAAACCACTCCGTTGGCCGCCGTCGCCGTTGCACTTATGGGTGATTTGAGTTCCACATTGCACAGCACTTTTTTTTCACGCGTAGCGGAGAGGATACAGAAGTTTCCTTTTCGCGTGCCGGCATAGACTTTGCCATCGGCGACAAGTGGTGAAGCCCAAAAGGAACCGTTGCACTCGTGCGACCAAAGGCCTTTGCCGGACGCCGCTTCGACACAATGCAGTGTGTTCTGTGTGTCTGTGACGAAGATGAGTCCGTCAGCGATGGCGACGGTGCTCATGGTGTGTTTGTTCAAAGCATAGGTCCAGAGGACGGCATTGCTGGTGACGTCTCCGTTGCCAGATGGCTCGATGCATTTGAGCCAGGCTTCCGTTTTGCCCCAGAAGACATCGCCACCGCTTGCGATGAACAGCTTCCCATTGTGGAAAACGGGCATGCCGTAGATATTGCTCGGGCCAGTCTGGCGGTTGCTCAAATACGAGTGGATGTCTTTTTTCGGGGCGGTGGGATCCATGTCGATGTGCCAGACAGATTTCAGTTTTGCGATCCAGGACATCGGTTTTTCACGGAGCGGTTCAAACGCGTAAACGACACCGTTTCCGCCACAGAAAAAGATCAGCGTCCGTCCGTTAACTTCGGCGAGGCTGGGCGATGACCAGGTGCTGTGGAAAATATCAGACGCGATATGTTCATCATCGCGTGCGACCATTTGGCCGGTGTGTTTGTCGATCACGATCAAGCTTGGAGCATCAGGCGTGCGGATGACCTTATGGGTGTTGTCCACTCCGGTGCCGCTGTTGAGATAAAGGTAATCACCATGGATAAGAATGGAGCTGTGGGCTCCGTCATGCGGCCAGATGCCGGCGACGGCGCGCAAGTCACACATCCAGATGATGTCGGCGTCCAACGGGCCGGGTTTCATCGCTGGCTGGTCGTGGGGCGTCATGTGCGCCCCCTCGTCCAGGAAGGGGCCGTCATTGCCATTGGCCATGCCTTGGGCGTCAAGACAGACGACCTCGCCACGATTGGTCACCGTATAGACCCTGTCACCTTCCACGGTTGCGGGTGATGACATGCCGGTGTTGGGCCAGTCGTAATATTTGTCCCCCTCGAGCTTGGGCACCACTAATTGCCAAAGCAGACGGCCGTCTTTTTCATCGAAACACATGAAAACGCCACGGTCTCCCAGGTGCTTCGGATCCCTGGGTGCGCCGTTATTGGAGCCGATGTAAACCCGGCCTCCGGCTACGATGGGCGTGGAGTGCCCCTCTGTTCCCAGATCAGCGACCCAACGAATGTTCTCCTTGGTCGCGGGATTGAAAT
>JAYVOH010000088.1:0-15584 GCA_043758025.1 Verrucomicrobiota bacterium | reverse complement strand
AGGACTTAGTTCAATGGATACGGCATGACGCATGCCCACACCTTAACACATCAAGTGCAACTAGTTTGTTATACTATTTCACGCGCACTACACTAGATCATGGCCAAATTCAAGCTCCTGCGGGTGAGAAGGGTATTCCATGCTTCAAGTTTGATGATGATGCGCAGCTGATTTTTATTGATTGGTTAACAAAACTGGAACTCGAAATTCGGAGCCCAGATTTTTCGTGTGTGCTAGCCAGTCACTTGGGGAAATACAAAAAAGCGATCTGCAGCCTGTCAGCGGTCATTCAGCTCATCGAAAACAACGAGGCATGTGCCATTGGCGTAGATGCTCTCAATAAGGCAGTCCGGTGGTTGGAAGTGATGAAGAGCCATGCGGAGCATATTTTCAGCGGGGCAACCATCGTCTTGGATGAAGTTAAAGCCGCCAAGCGTCTTTTTGCCAAGCTGGCGGAGGGCGGTTTTGCCGATGGTGGTGAATTTGCCGTCCATGAAATTAGAGGCAAGGGGTGGAGCGGATTTGGCGACAATGATGCTATTTCTCAAGCCTTAACGCTGCTTGAAGCTCATGACTGGGTTTCGCAGTCGCGTTATGGTCCGGGCGCCAAGGGTGGTCGGCCCTCCACCCGGTATCGCTTGAACCCAAGGGCGGTCGAGATGAGGTCAGTTTTGTTAGCGTGAAGTCCAGGTCGTCACCGGTATTCGAGGTTTTTCCGGGGTTTGCGAGGTTCGCGAACATCGCGAACCTCGACCTCATATTGCATTGGATATGAGGGTATTATAATAATGTTATAGATGATTTTAAGGTTTTCATGGTTTCCAAGGTTGGATTCAAAGATACTAACCACTAGTTTGAATCCTCCCTTTTCAAAAACAACCACGAAAACCTTGAAAACCACATACCCCGATCTGAGGGGAGCAGCGGGGACAGGCTGGACGGGTCAAGGCTCCCGAGATTGTCAGAAACCAGCCTCATCCGTGAAACGGTGGGGCTGGATTATTTTTGTTCACAACTTCAAGGATTCGTATTCAGATGGTGGAAGCCTCGTCAACCTGACCTGGCTGATCCATCCGTTTGATCCACCGTGTAGCCTTGCAAGCTGCGGATGGTCGCGTGAAATGAAAGGTGCCACGCTCAGTCCGTGGTGGTGCGTTAATTGCCAGTCTCAATCGTCAGCCTTCCGGAAATGTATGCGAATGAATCAGAGTGCTTAATGATCTTTTCCGGTATCGAGGCAGGTGCAGTTCGGGCATTATTATTGAACAGGAGCCTCAAAGGGCAGTCTATCTTGCCGTCAATTATTCGCCCCTGGTAGCCCGCCCATTCATCGCGGCTCTGGGATTGAGGGCCATGTCCAGCCATTTGCAGGACAGGCCGAAACAATACTCCAAAAATAATGCCAAGATTACTACTCCTCATCATGTCCGCGCTTTGCGTCGGATCCGTCCTCGGCGATGCCTCTGACAAAAAACTGGCATCGCGCATCCGCAACGTCAAAACCACCGCCTACACCCACACGGAAAGCGATCACCTGAAATACGGGACTGGCACCGCTGCTGGCGGAAAGCTTGAATACGGCAGCAAGAGGAGCGCCGCAGCTGACTGGTCCATTTATCCAGTTGGCACCGTGTTCAAGATGGACGGGGACTCGCAACTTTATGAGGTAGACGACTATGGCTCGGCCCTGGTCGGAACGCGCACGATTGATCTCTACAAACCATCGAAGTCATCCATGAACCAGTGGGGCGCACGCAACGTAAACATAAACGTTGTGAAATGGGGTTCCATATCGAAAAGCCTCGCCATCCTCAAGCCGAGGGTAGGGAAGGCTCCACACATCGCTATGATGATTCAAGCGATCCAGCGCAAAGCCGCAAGTTAGACGGATGATGCTCAAGTTTCAGGCGGTCTCGCCATTCAAGTCAACGCTACTTTTTTTGGCGATATGTAACGGGGGCATGTTTCATTTCCCTAGGTGATCAAACTTGCTTGGAGGCGATGCTACACCGCCAACGCTTGATAAATAAGGCACGGCGAAGATTTCCATGAAAACCGGTGCAAACACCCCCTTGGTCGCTAAAACCTTTTCTGTAAATCAAGGGCCGCGACCGGGTCACTCATATGGCTTGGGAGAGCCACATCCTCAATCGTCGACTTGTTTCCGAGAATGAGCCACGGCACTTCCCGTGTCAGCGTGCTTCCCCTGCTCGGGCAATCTGTGCGGGAGTCATCACGCCCTTTAAAGTTTCAATGCTTTGCTTCGCCTGAACATGACCGTGTGCTGCCGCCATGCTGACCCATTCAAATGACTTCACATAATCCTGCGAAACTCCATCGCCTCTGCCATAGAGCACGCCCATCATATACTCTGCATCAGGATAATGCTGTTCGGCTGATACACGCCCCCACTGCGCCGCTTTTTCAAGATTTCTGCTGACCCCCTTGCCACTCACATAGCAGCTAGCCAGATCATACTGCGCCGGTGCATCACCATGGTCTGCTGCCATTCGGAACCATTTTACGGCCTGCTTCTCATCAATGGGCACACCTCCGCCCATGATTAACTTAACCCCAAGTTCGGACGCCGCCTGCACATACCCCCTCTCGGCGGCCTTCCGCAGCCACACCACCGCAAGCTGTGAATTGCCGGTTTCCTCATAAGCGAGCGCAAGTTTGAACTGGGAAGGGCCATCTCCTTTTTCCGCCAGTTCCGTCAGATCCTTGATGCGTTGCTCCGGTTCACCAGCACTACAAGCCAGATTTACAGCGTAAAATGGCAATACAACGAAGAGCAATCTGGACAAGGCGTATCTCATAATCAGAAGATTCAGACGCCACACCTCCTCACCTGTTGCATATTGGGCGTTTTATTTAAGCTAGATTTGATCAGGTAGCAGAACACCCCATCGCGCCGCACGGTCATCGGGTTCACGGTGACATCAGAGAGTAGCGTCTCAGGCAAAGGAGAAATCGCTCCCAAGCCACCAACCAAAAACGAACAAATATCAACTCCCATGCGATCTGGAAATCAGCCGGTCCCCATGCAGACGCGTATCATGCGAACACATATATTACGAAATCCGGTCTGGCATGAACCAGCAGTTTCACTTTTGGATCTGTCGGGTGAACGCCTGCACATCATTGCTGCTGACGGCAGGAAGCATGAAGCACTCATCCTTGTTCATCCAAGCAAAGACACGCCAGCGAAATTTTGTGTCAAGATCATCAAGAACGGGACGCGATTTCTTACTGCCGAAGGCGTGAGGATGATTCAGCCGACTGGGAGAGCCAAGGGGCCTGGACTCGTGTTGAGTTTTGCCGCTTCGAGACGCTCCGCATGATATGCAAACTTTCTAATATACGATTTTACGCAATGAAACCAGAACCAGAAGCCCATAAAAGCAGCGTTAATCGTCGTCTTGCCGAAAGCTTATACGCGAACAAGGACGCGATCATCGAGGAGTGGCTTGACCGGGTGCGCAATGATCCGACGATACGCACCGGGACGTTGACCACGGACGCAATCAAGAACCACCTTCCACAGCTTTTTGATGATTTAACCGAGACGCTACGCCGTTACGGTAGCGAGGCTGTTGCCGAGCAAGCCGCCAAAGACGCTGGAGGACATGGCACAACCCGCTGGCGGCAGGGATATGACCTCACCGAGATGCTCCACGAGATCAAGCACCTCCGGGCTATTCTGATCTACCACCTGCGCGTCTTTGAAGAGCAGAACCAGGATTTCGGTCTTTCCGAACGCCTTTTCGTCTCCACCGTTCTTCATGCTTTTCTAGATGATCTTGTGATCGACGCTACGAGTAATTTCCTGAATGAAGGTGGTGGAAAGTTGAGCGACGTGCCTTTGCGACTTTGATGAAGTAAAAGCCGCCAAGCGTCTCTTTGCCAAGCTGGTGAATGCTGGGTATGCTGATTGCAATCTTCTTTCACACGCCTCAATGGTCCGCGAAAATCAAGGGCAGTGACCAGATTATGCGGAAGAGAAAAGAAACCTGTCGCAGCGGAACGAATCATTTCCCCCAGCAGACAAGGCCAAAGCCAGATGGACACCACTTCTTTCTCGCGAAGTCAGACCAGAGCGCCTATTTATAACCCAGCCAATGTCCGATCAGATGGGGACCCTCTCCGGCGATGAACACACAATTGGGTTTGCTCGGCGCGGTTTTGGGGAAAGTGACGCTGTGATTACATGTCCTTTAAGAAGTCCTTCCGGTTACTGGAAGAAATCGTCGGCCAAGCCTTGGCTGAACAGGAGCGATCAACGCGTCGCCTATTAGCGCAAATTCGTAATAAATCCGATGAAGAGCTGGCTCGCCGAGACGCCGAGTGGATAGACAAATTGCGGGGTGAATCCGGCGCTGCGTTTAAGCATCGCACAGACGGCCTTTTAAAAATGGCATCGCAGATTAAAGATCGCTCGAAGCGTGAAATTATTATTGCACAGGTAGAGACGGAGAAAACCGCTCGAATCAATGCCGGGCTATCCGTCTCTGGAGTCGAGGAAGAGGAGGAATGAGTATGCTCTCGATACTTTTCGCAGTCTGCATCTTGCAGCCGATTGGATCACTAATCTTCCTCGCTGGAATCGCTTATTCTCGCTTTGCACTGAATTGGACGTCCGCTTCCAAACAGAGCTGCAATTGAGTTTCCAAGGACCTGCCGATTTTAGGATAAACTGGTAGCTATGTAGATCAGCAGTCTTATGAAGAAGACCATGAAAAGCAACGTCAGCAAAAATATCCTCCTAATTCTTTCACTTCTGAGCGGCATCGTCTCGGCCGGCACCATAAAAATCCCCGAGGATAAGCCAGCTGTCACCGTCGAGGTTCCCGATAAATGGAAACCGGAGAAAATCGACAACGGAATCTCGATTGAATCTCCGGATCAAATTGCCACGATGTATTTCGAAGTGACTCCAGCCAAAGCATCCGATGATTTGCTCAAGGAGAATTTGGAATATCTTAATAAGGAGCAGAAGGTAACAGTGGATACGGCCACAATGAAGGTCACTGAGGCGAAGATCGGAGGCTTGATGTGGCATCGCATGTCTTTCGACGGAGCCAGCAAAGAATTCGGCCCAGCAGATATCGGCTTTCTGTTGTTGGAATTGGCAAATGACCGCGTGATCACTGTTACCTACTGGATCAACAAGAAGGACAAATCGAATCAGGAGCGAGCTGTGGACGAAATCTTGGACAGCATTAAGCCGGTGAAGTGATGAATTAATCGCAGGGTCCATCTTGCTCTGCCTTCTACCTGCTTTGGCATGAATTTAAACCACTCAGCCGCAATTGGGGTAGAGCAATGACGGCCCAAGAGGAAGATGTTTCCCGTCTGTCTTGGGCTTGGAAAGTAAATCGGGAGACGAAGCGGGATCAAGAAAGCCCCTGTTCCTTCACAAATATTCCCTGGCGCGTCATGAGAGCCCGAGGGGGATGAAGCCATTGGGGTATGCGATCAAAGAGTCCTACAAGAAACCATCCGCCAATATCAGAAGGATGGAAGAATCGAGCCGTTGTAATGTGCCCCTAGCGAGACTTTCACGCGGCCTCAGTGGCGGAGCAGGCGAAAAAGTGGGAAGCAGCACAGGATGTCGCAAAGCACCTTGTCAGTTTGAATCCCAAGGAGGTTCAGCACTGGATTTGGGCTGGTTATGCCACTCGACGGTCAGAGAACATTGAAGCCGCCAGAGACATTCTGTTGCGGGCAAAAACGATCCACCCCGACGAACCGATGCTTGACTACAATCTGGCCTGCTATGCCTGTCAGCCGGGCGAGCTTGATGAGACAAAGGCTTTGTTGCGAAAGGCTATCGAAGCCAACGAGCGATGAAGAAGGTCAGAACGAGGGCTAGGGATTTCATCAAGAGTTAGCAAGACGTGCGCTACAATTTCACATCAGAGCTCAGCGAGGTCGTGGCGCACTATTCAAATTTACAGAGAAAGGAAATCCTATCTAGCCCCCTGTTCAATGTGGCTCCGACTCTAACAGCTCCGGTGCTGGTGATGAAGGAAGATCGTTCAGGTATCGAGATGTTCCTTTGGCTATGGCTGCTGCGCCGCGGGAAGAAGGTCGATTCAGGGCGAAGGATTTCCACCACGCGCATTGCGTCGCGATTACTTTTTCAAGCTGAAAACGATCACCGCATCCAGCACAGCCACGACTGTCTTGCCGTGCGGAAGACCGGGGCCGTTTCCATGGAAGTAGCCAGTCATCACCGCAGTGGTTTCGTCGGTTTTGGCCACCGTGAATTTATTGTCAAGCGGGGTCAAGGTGACGGAAGTCTTGACGGTCTGCTCCGGTGTGGGCAGGTAGGGGTTGCGAACCTGCAGCGTCGCTGCGTCTGCGTCCGCTCCCACGACGTTGACCCAGTGGCCGCCTTTGCGGGTGTAACCATTCTCACCGGCGTAATACCAGCCGAAATTCGCCACCACGACCGTGTCTTCGCTGCGCGCGGCTTTGCGCAACCACTCGAGCTTGGGCTTGGTTCCGAGGCTGAACTTCTGATTACCAATGCTCAGGTTGCGCCATGTCATCACTTCGAGACGGTCAAACACATGGCCGTGCGATTTCACGTAAGTGCGCAGCCCAGAGAGGATGCGGTCAGGATTGGTGCCGCCGCTGCTTGGGTCCGTGTGAAGTTTCTTCGCGAGATCGTTGATGATCTCGATCTGCCGGTTGTGACTCGTGCCGACGACAAGATCCTTCCATCCGAAGTTCCGCGACAAATAAATCAGCCCGCCCGAAACCGCCGTTGGTGCACAATGCATGCGGCCCTCGTCTTCAAATCCAGCATTAGGATCCTTTTGCCAGAAAGACGGCGTCGCTTTCTCTTTCGAGGACACCTCCTTCGCGTTGAGAACAGCGGAAGAGCCAAGCGCTATGCAGATGGCCAAGACGGCGATAACGGAGAACTGACGGTTTACAGAATGGGTGGCGGACACAGTGCCAATTAAGCGGGATGGAAGCACGGGCGTCAAAGGGGATCATTGCAGCAATCCGGCTATGGAATTCAGAGTCGGGACTCAGTGCCATCGCGCCGATCTGGACATCGCCGAGCTGAGACAATGATGAAACGAAGACGGGGCTCCGTTTGATTAGCTACACGCTCTTTTTGTCGCGATCTCTCGGGATGATGGTGATATTGCCGTCCGGTTCCAGGATGGCGCTACGGACCGTTTCGCTCAATGAGCGTTGATGTTCGTAGCTTTATGTGCGCTGTCGGCTCCGACAGTGACAGACATTCCTATTTTAATATCCTTTGCCGTGGCGCGCACTCCGTTAACCAATATCTCAGTAAACTGACCGAAAGTGTAGGTTTGTTCTGACTTTCCTTTGACTGTGATCGCAGTATCCGAAATTGCGCTTACTTTATCATGTTCCACAGGGACTTCCTTCTTGGGTGCGGCTGGTGTTTTAGGCGTTCCTTTAGCTGTCGCTGCAGTTGGCAGGACAACGGTGATTCCAAAAACCAGGCAAAGCAATGTTAACTGGCGGACGATTTTAGTTTTCATAAGGTGGTGTGGTTTTAGTTTGGGTTTTTCCTCGATAATTAGCATCGTAGCTGGTGTTTATTGTGAGACATAATGCGTGAGAAATCAAATAATTATGATCTGGTTGAGCTTCTTGGTGTAGCCCTCTGGAAGTGAGTGAGCAGCACCCGGCTCAATACAGCTCATGATGATCTGATCCATCCCTTGAACCAATTCCAAACCGAGTTCTTTGCGCGCACCGCAACGGGATTCTCCCGCTGCGTGACGGGAGAAGAGTTGACCGCGCCGGATGTGCTAAGAACCCCCACCGTGAGTTCGCCGTCCGTGAAATATTGGTCGCCACCGCCATTACGGCCCCACACGGTGCTGCCAACGCCAGTGACCTGATAAAACGCGAGCAGCTGACCGTGTGACGTGAAGTCATTTATCAGCTTGTCGCGTTCATCATCCACGTCGGCGGCAATATGATGGGTGACCTTACCGGTGAGATGACTCACTCCCACACTGCGGTCGAACGTGGCTGCCCCGATCCACACCGTCCGCCCATCCGGCGAAGCATGAGGGGATTTCCACAATCGGACATGATGTCTTTGTCGCGTGTTGCCCGGCACCTGCAGTTCAAAGGCCAGATCCTGGACTCGGTCCCACAAATACAAGTTGCTCACCGGTGCGGTGGGAAAGGGCTTGCCCATCAGGGCGCTCTCAGTGATGCGCGCGCTGGTGCGAAACGTGATTGGGTCGGCGGGCAGCCAGCCGGCAGCCGCCATCGAATGAATGACATCTTTCTCCTCGCCGATAAAGCCGACATTGAGCGGGTCACCGGGTATGCCTTCCGCAGTATGCGTGGTTTTTGGCGAGGACTCCAGCGAGGGATGATGTTCATAGTGCCTCCATAGAGACGGCAATATCCAGTAGGCCAGGCAGAGATACGCAATCAGAAGAGCGCCGAGAAATTTGATGGCACGCCGCGAGACGAGGACTGCAAGGATCGACGCCAGTGATCGTAAAACGCGCATCGTGTTCCATCAACCGCTGGCGTTACAACTTACACTTTTGAGGGAAGCGCGAGCGGTTTTGGTGAAACCGCCCGTTCACCAAGCCTAACACGAGACTACTTCTTGGGCTTCTCTGAGGGCTTTTCACCTTTTTGATTCACTCCGAGATGCAGGGAATGGAGCACGTTGCTGCCGTCTGCTGCCTTGGAATAGGAACCGCCAACCCACTGGTCTGGTTTCACGTCGGAAGCCTTAGCTTCCTCCTTGTGCGCCTTGTCCTTGGTGATCTTGGTCTCGGCGTTGATGACGAACTTGAGGTCCGGCCCAGCGCCCTTCACGGTAAGCAGCGTGTCCGTGATCGTATCGACCTGCGCATAGAGCGGAGTGTATTTAGACTTGGCCTTGCCGGAATCGGTCTTGGTGGGCTCGGTCTTGGTATCGGCAGCGGGGATCATCCAAGGTGCTGCGAGAGTAAGAAGGGCCATCAGGCCAAAGATTTCGATCGTTGATTTCATGGTGTAAATTTTTGTTATTTGGTTTGAACTCGGAATTCCACTATTGGCACTGTCAAGATTCGCGAGCAATGCGATTTGCTGATAATTTTTGTCAATTGGAAGAAAACTCGCAGAGTGAGATCGGCAAGAATCGCTCCGCCCCTGCGATCCCCCCCCCGCGAGATACTTCTCTAGGTCTGGGTTGAATCCGGCGGCGATACTCCTTGACGCGATTTGACCCTGCGAGGGCAGGGTGATGCAGTCCGATGCTGGAGAGGAGATTGGAAAGGCTCGTTGGCGTGAATTTAATTTTTCCCACCAAAAGCATATTGCTTTCGCTGGCGATTTTCGTTATAAAGCCTCGTTAATCCAACCCCAACACAGCACCTCCATGGCCGAATCACCTGAAGTTCCCGAAGCAAAAGATCCTTTTGAAAAGAAGATCGCTCTTTCCATAGCCATCATCGCCGTTGCGCTCGCGCTGATCGGAGCGAAGGGCGATCACGCAAAGACAGAGGCAATCATCCTGACCAACAAAGCCTCCAGCACTTGGGCTTATTTCCAGTCCAAGAGCATCAAACAGCAGCTGGTCAAGCAGGCTGGAGACAGTCTTGTGCTCACAGCCGCAGCTTCGCCTGAAGCTGCGAAGAAGATCGAGGAACTGAAAAAGGAGGTTGAGCGCTACGAGAAAGAAAAAGAGGAGATCAAGGAAAAGGCCGAGCATCTTGAGCATGAGTCTTCACACGAGCTCGAAATTCACGGGAAACTACACAATGCCGAAGTGTTGCTTCAACTCGCAGTGGTGCTCTCATCTATCGCGATCCTTACGCGCATTCATCTGGCATGGCTCGCCGGACTGGCCTTGAGTGCGACCGGTATTGTGCTCGGAGTTCTGGCGATTTTTTGACCGGATCTTGCAACCAGTGGTTCGAACCATTCGGGGACAAGTCTAATAAGTGCGTGGTTCTCGAAGGCCTCGCACGCTGTGATGAATGGCGGAGACATCTTGATTAATGTGATGCATGAGAATACCGCAGATGCGGATCGGACGAAGTTTGAAGGACTGAGAGCCAGGCAGTAGAGAACTCACGCAGTCGTTGACCGTCCGTGCTATTCACGTATGATCGCCCATGGCTCAGCTTCCCGATTCGTCTGGCTCGTCTTCTGTTGAGAGGGACCGTTTCGTTTACCAGCAATACACCATTAAGCGCCCGTTCCTCTCGTTGCTGGGAAGAAAGTATTACGTTTATGCGCCCGATGGCACGTTGGTTCTGTTCCTCAAGCACCCGCTGATGAGGCTTCGCGGGGAGTTCACGATTTATTCGGACGAATCCGAGTCCACACCGTTGCTGGTCGTCCGCTCGCGCAAGGTCATCGCCCTCAACATGGCACATGATGTATTCGACTTCAGAACCGACGAGAAGACCGGCAGCATCCGTTCCCGAGGCATGAAATCCATCATACGTGACACCTGGGACATTCTGGACGCCAACGACCAGGTCATCGGCCTCATGGAGGAGGCGGGCAATTCCATCCTGCGTCGTCTTCTCAGCTTCCTTCCGGGCCGTCACAAGATCGAACTCAACGGACAGCTCGTCGCGACGCTTCAGCAGAAGTTCCGTTTCTTCAGCAAGGAAGTCGTCCTCGATCTCTCGCCCGGCGGCGACAAGATCGATCACCGCTTCGCCGTCGCCTGTGGCCTCCTCGCCCTGATGAAGGAATCAGCCCGCGAAGATAGTGGCGGAGGGTAGAGCATTTTCGTCTCTTCCCGGCTCCGATCCGCGCCAGGGGCGGGCGCGGGCGCGGGCGCGGGCGCGGGAAGCGGAAGGAATTTCCTTGTAAAAATAATGCTATTTCCTCCGTTTAACAATTGACCCGAATTCCAAAGATTACCTATCCGTATTCTCGGACGTAAAATATCGCATTAACACAAAGGCTCCATGAAAAACCTCATATCCTATTTAGTCGTCGCCACTCTTTTGCTCAGCCTGCCCGCAACGACAAGCGCGCGAGGATTGCACCACAAAAACAAGGCTGTCAGTGGGAAAGTGATCAGGGTTACCCCAACAAGCATCACAATCCGGGAAGGAAAAAAGCATGGGCACGCGACGGTGACATTTGCCGTGGCTGAAGGCACACCGGTCAAAGGTGGCAAGCTGGCCGATCTGGTGGGCAAGGAAGTGAAGGTGGTCGAAAAAGGTCCGGCCACCGCCAAGGGGATCATTGTGGGGAGCCACCACAGCCACAAGAAAACCTCCACTTAGCAGCCAGTTGGAATGCGCGGCCAATGAGAAAAGCAATGGGGGGGCAGCATTTGCGGAACGGACTCCCACGATAAAATCCGCAGGTCGCTACCAAGACGCAAGGAATGGGCGACGGCACAGTCGCCGACCGCGTTTCGCACCTCACAGGCAGACCGCGAAGTGGTCTGGGAGAAATCATGGCAGGGGGCGAGGTTCGACATTCAAGAGATTTCGCACAAAGAAATCCATGCGCCGCCGGGAGGCATAAGGCGTTTCCGCCGCGCCGTGATTCGTGCCCGGCATGACGAGGAGGTCGAAATCCTTGTCTGCTTTCACGAGCGCGTTCACCACCTGCAGCGTGCTGGCGGGATCGACGTTCGTGTCCACCTCGCCGACGACGAGCATGAGCCTGCCCTTGAGCTTTGAGGCATGGGTCACGTTGCTGTTGTCCTCATACCACGGACCGACGGGCCAGCCGAGCCACGCTTCGTTCCACCAGATCTTGTCCATCCTGTTGTCGTGGCAGCCGCAGTCGGCGACTCCCGCCTTGTAAAAATCGCCGTGGTGTAGCAGGCCCGCGAGCGCATTCTGCCCGCCCGCGCTGCCTCCATAAATTCCCACTCGCGAGAGGTCCATCCACGGCCGCATTGCTGCTGCGGCTTTCATCCATGCGATGCGATCAGGGAATCCAGCGTCCTTTAAATTGCGCCAAGCGACGTCGTGAAACGCACGCGAACGCCAATTTGTGCCCATGCCGTCGATTTGCACGACGATGAAGCCCAGCTCTGCCATCTGGTGCTGCCCGATTTCCAGTCCCCACGCCTTCGGCACGAAGCAGTCATGCGGCCCCGCATAAATCTGCTCGATCACCGGATACTTCTTTGCCGGATCGAAGTTCGACGGTTTGAAAATCACGCCACAGATGTCGGTCCTCCCATCGCGTCCCTTTGCGGTGAAGCGCTCCGGTATCGTCCAGCCCGCCTTCTGCAACCCGGGCGCTTCAGCCTTCTCCATGAGGCAAATCAGGTGCCCATCATCCGAGCTGCGCAGTTCCGTGACGGGCGGCAGATCCAAGCGCGACCAGGTGTCCACAAACCAGCGGCGGTCGGGTGAAAACGCAACCTTGTGCGTGCCGTCGCCCTCGGTAAGAACGATGAAACCTGAGCCGTCGAAATTCACACGGCACAGATGCTCGTAATACGGATCCTGCTCGGGCTTCACGCCTGTCGCGAAGAACCAGACCCGCCTCTTATCCTCGTCCACGTGCTCAACGCGGCGCACCACCCATTCCCCTTGGGTAACTGCGTTCTTCAACCGACCGGCCTTCATGTCGTAAAGATAAAGATGATTCCAGCCGTCGCGCTCGGACATCCAGAGAGCCTCGGATTGATCAGCGCTCTGGTGGAAAAATGTTTTTTGTGAGTAATCGATGAACGTCCTGCTGGTCTCCTCGAACAGAGTGCGCACCGTGCTGGTCTTCGCATCCACGCCGATAACGCGCAGGAGCTGGTGCCCACGCTCGTTGTAGAGGAAGGTGAAGCCGCTGGAATCAGGCAGCCATCGCACCTCGGTGACGCTCCACGGATTGGGAAACAGCTCGTCACTCAGGGCGATCTGCCTGCGTTCCGTGACGTCAAAAAGCCTCGGACGTGGGTGCTCGATCCGGTCGCCCGGTTTCAAATAATCATGTGTGTGCAGCTTTGGCTCGACCTGATCCTTCGGCGATGATTCTACAAAATGGACCGGATGCTTCTGGGCAGGCTGCACCTGCATGACGACAAGCTTTGTATGATCTGGCGACCAGTAAAATTCGCCACTGTAAGCATCATCGGCAGTCCCATCCGCAGTCAACGCGATGTTTTCCTGCGTCCTGATGTTTCGCAGTCTGACGTTGTGGTTCTCGATGAAAGCGTCCCAGGTTCGTTCCGGCACCCGCTTCACGGGCGGTGCAAGCGGTTCGGTCGCATGAGTTCCATCCACGATCACGCGCAGCGGTTCTTCTTTCGCAGTGATAAGGCCGAGTTCCTCGCTGCCGTGGCGCTTCACGAGCCAGACATGTCCGGCATAGGTGCTCATTGTGCAGGTGTCTCCCGAAGGCACGCTGCCGTAGTCATGGATCGCACCTTCATAATCCAGCCAGAGGAGCTGGATGACCTCCGAGGTTTTGTTCACAAACTCGACGCTCGTCCCGCTTCCATCGCTTTTCGTGCGCCGTGCTCCGCCTTTGCGAAGCCGCATCTCGACGGGAGCCTCCTGATGATCCTTCGGCAGCACTTCGCGCGTGCCTTTTCCGATGTCGAGCCGCACGTTCTCAAAAGCATCGGGACCGCTTTGCACGCGGTAAACATACAGTCTGCCATCAGACAGCCAGCGTCCCTTCTGCGGTATGCGGAAAACTTTCCCTTCTACACGCTTGTCGAGGCCAAGTGCACGCTCATAGTCTGAAACCGCGCCGCCGGCACGCATCTGCACGGTCATGACAAATTGTAGCGCCAGCGCAACAGGCACCATTTTCCAGAAGCTAGAGTGATCCATGTGCGACACATAACGAATGCTGGCCGAATGTCATGGTGCAAAATGAGGCTTCCAATCACTGAAGCCTTCCTGCGTCACGCTGCGGCTGGATTAATTGTCCTTCACACCTTCCATCCAAAAAATCGATCAAAGGATCGGACTTAGAACCACTTTGGTGATCTGCTGATTGGTTTCCGGTGATGATGACAAGTTTCTCGATCATGGTGTCCGCAATGCTTCTCTGATCAGGTCTGCCAGTCTATATCCGGCGAGAGCCATCTGGTGCTCGGAGACAGCTTTGAGCTACTTGGTGTAGCCCTCAGGAAGAACGACGGTAGCCTCGGCAGTTTTGCCATACCGGAGTGCGCCCTGCAAATACGCGTGTTCCACCGCCAAGCCCCAAGTTTTCCTCGCCCAGTGTTCCGAAATCGTGTGCTGCTTTATTTCTGGGCAAGCAGCTCGTTTGGTCTGTTCACTCCACTCGGTCGCTTGGTTAAGGTATTTGCGGACCTGCTTCTCGTAAAACCCTTGAGAGGTTCCCCCCGCATCGTCCCACATTTTATGAATTGCTATCCCCTTGCGACCTTCACTGCCTCTGACCATTATTAGATTGCCGCCACGATCACCTAACGGCGCGGGGAAGTCAGGATTAATTAAGGCACAGCAGTGAAGGGGTTGATGAATATCCCCAACCAGATGAATCAGCAAAGCCATCCAACATGCCTTATCCCTTGATGTGTTTGCCTTGTCTTTTAAATTCTTCATGATGAGATCAATGGCAAACACAATGTCATTCTCAGGTGATGGGGACGCTTTAATCGCGAAGTCTGCTGGGGTGACTGGATAATCGACGTAGTGCCATTCTTTGTGATTCCAGTGTGAGTGGCCAAATTTAATAAGATCAGGCCATGTCGAGGCACCCATCATTAATATCAGTCCTTCATCAACGCCCTTCGCGGCAACTTCATGCCATTTTGGATATTCCCAGTGCTGTGCGAGGATTTCGGTGATCTGTTTCTGCTCCTCGGGTTTCAAGTCACGATAAGCAATGGCAGCAACGGTCATGTGTCCCGGTCCGCTCCATGCATTCAAATTTGTGACCGCGATGAAGAGGATAAGTATGAAGGCCAAGGATTTCATCAAGATGTGAATGATCTGCGGTTCATCTCTTGAGGCAACCGGAATCATCGGGAAATTTGAGCGCGTGAACGCTAGATGCAAAGTTAACCTTAGATAATCATCAAGCCCAGTCCTTCTTCAGTGCCAAATCTTACTAAGCTTTATCGACTTTAGGGAAAGAGTTGCGATAAGTGGTTTTAATAGCACTTATAACAGTTGTTGGGTGTTAAAAAAACAATTTTATATCTATTAGATTTGAGTTATACTTATAACAGCGTTGGATAAAAGAAAGTGCTCGAGTTAACAACAAAAGCAATTTCCCGAGCCACCTTTAGTGAACTTGATACAAGCCAGCGCAACTGTAAATTGGTAAAGATAAAGTTATTAAATTATATGAAAGTTATAAAGGAAAAATGTTGGCTCGCTCCTAAGGGCGAATTCACCGGGACGATCACCTCAGTCAAACTGAACAAGGAGGACAAATATGTAAAGCGCCGCGAACATGTGCGGCTAGTTATTGCTGTCGACCCCATCCCCAATGACCCCATGTTCGAATATCACGTTGGTATCGATTATGGAGCCCCGCAGGCTAACAAGCTGATTTCAGGCGGCGCAAATTTTATTCTGTAAAAGTGGCGATTAGGTTTGGGGCGTGTCAGTGGGTTTCATGTTGAGGTAAATTTTTCCGGTGAGCCACACGTCGCT
>JAYVOH010000087.1:0-15585 GCA_043758025.1 Verrucomicrobiota bacterium | reverse complement strand
ACTGAATGACCTTCCCGGCGGCGTCCACGTAGTTGCCATAGAGCGTGGACTCATGATCGAGATCCATTTCGATGATTTGGAAATGACCGGGTGTCGTGGCGTTGCCCTCGTTGCCAGTGGAAATTGGGCTCATGCCCGCAAGTTTTCCGCCTTTGTAAAAATAGACCCTCTGCTCACCGAGCACGATCTTAACCGAAGGCGACCCCGGAATATTGTCATCAATCCACAGGGAGTCATTTTCGTAGTGACGCTTGGAATTGGCAGCTGGCATGGATATGGCTGATTTCTGCCCACCCTGATCCTTGTTGGGAACTCCGGTGCATCCACCAGTCAAAAAGGCGAGACTGAAAAACACGGCGGGCAGTTTCATCAGGCACGTTGCCACGTTTCAAAAATTATGCGCGATCTAAACCTTGCGCATCCCTTGCTCAGAAATGGCAATTTCAGGCATCTTGCCTGAATCGAAGGACAACTACAGGCTGGTGCGCAGCCGCGAAGCGAACCCCGTCGCACACTCAGCCAAGATGGCCGAGTTACTTATTTCAACAGGCTGTTAGGGAACCGCGATCGAAACCGTGTTTATGGTGTCTTTCGTGGCATCGTATACGAAGCCTGAGAGCACGATTTTCGTAACTTTGAATGTAAGAGTCCCGACCTTCGTCGTGGCCGCTGATTTGAACGCAATGGTTCCGCTGGTGGCTGTTATTCCAGAAGTTGTGCTGATCACCAAACCGGACCAGGTGCCATATACGGTTGCGCTGGATTTCAATGCCCCGGTCTGATCTCTCACAGTCGCAGTCGCAGTCGCATAGGTGCCGGTCGACCCCTTGGTCTTGATAATGGTAAGCGCTGAGATATTAACCGATGGCGCGGGCTTCGCGATGATGGTTACAGACGCAGGAGCGGAGGGTGCACCTTTATTGTCGGTCACCACCAGCGTTGCGGTATAAGTTCCTGCCGTGGTGTAAGAATGCGCTGGACTGGCCAAAGTGGAACTGGTGCCGTCGCCGAAGTTCCAGCTATACGAAGCGATAGTGCCATCAATATCTTTGCTGCCCGTGCTGGAGAATGTCACTGCCAAGGGAGCAACTCCCGTAGTTATGTTGGCGGAAGCGACGGCAGTCGGTGCGGCATTCGGATTAGCAACGGTGATGATGACACTGGTGGGAGCGGATGCAGCCCCAAGGTTATCAGTCACCGTCAGCGTGGCAGTGTAAGTGCCATTCGCGGTGTAGCTATGCGAAGGGTTAACACCCGATGATCCATAGCCATCGCCGAAGCTCCAGTTATAAGATGCGATGGTGCCATCCGGGTCATTGCTTCCGGCGCTGGAGAATGCCACGGCCAGCGGGGCGGGGCCGGTCAGAGGAGCCGAATTCGATGCCACCGCCACCGGGACCTTGTTGGCATTGACAGTCACCGTGACGCTGGCAGGCGCGGATGCTGTGCCGCTGTTATCGTAAACGATCAAGGTGGCTGTGTAGGTTCCAATCGCCGAATAAGCATGTGCCGGACTGGATACCGTTGAGCTTGTGCCATCGCCGAAGCTCCAGTTATAGGAGGCGATAGTTCCGTCAGGATCCCTGCTTCCGGTGCTGGAGAAGTTGACCGTAAGTGGCCCGGGTCCCGTCAGGGGGGCGGAATTGGAGGCAACCGCGACTGGAGCCTGATTGCTGGCAGAAACCAGTGTGCCGCCGAGGGAAAATTGTCCAATGCTTCCGTAGCTGCTGAATCCAGTGGCGAATGAATCCCCGCTGCCTGCACCATTTACGGCCACAAAATATGTGCCAGCGGCCAGACTGGTGGAAAGAGCCACGCCATTGGCGCTCGCACTGGGGCCCGCCGTGGTGACGGTGGCACCACTGGAGTTGTAGAGAGAGAGCAGCAGATTGAGATTGCCGGAATTGGGACCTGCCGCCTTGGCGGTTAGTGAAACATTGCCGGCTCCCGTAGTGAATGAGTAAACGTCCACATCGGTGTTGGTCTCAATCAAACCGGTGGTAGAAATTGATGTTCCTGACAAAGCGGTGGCACTGGCCATGTTGTTACCCACGGCATCCGTGCGATAGGGCAAATATCCGCTGATCAAAGCCAGTTGATTCTCGATGTTGTTGGCACCGGTGTAATCACCCTTGCTCCATTGCGTGATGTTCACATAATAGCTTGCCCCCATGATTGGTGCCCAGTCGCCCTGCCCATTGTAATATTCCGTGCCGTTGGTCAGTCCGTTGTGATGGAGGCTGAGGGTGTGTCCCGCCTCATGCGAAGCAGCTTCCGCGACAAATTTCGGGTTTCCCACACTAAGCTGGGCTGGGAAGACAAACGCGGGTGTGTCAGAATCCCAGTCAAAGCTGTTCAGGTAGGCGATGCCGCCTGAGGATAAACCTAACCAGTCCATGCTGCTGCCTCCAATACACACTCGGACGCCATAGTTTAGATCAGCAGCGCTGGTCTTGCGCAGGGCTTCAATACCCGGATCCTCTGTGGTAACATCCACATCAAAGGGTGCAAAGTCTTCGGCCACGCTCTGCCAGATGACTTGAATGTTCGCCAGTTCCTGCGTGCTGAATGAAGATGGGGTTCCATCGATATCGTAAGGAGGAGTCACAATATTCGCACCGGCAGTGTAACTCGAGTTCCAAAGAGTTCCGGTCGTGGTGTGGCCCTTGAAGTCAAGATAGATAACCTTGGTGGCCCCTGCTTTACTATGCAGCGTAAACGTCTGGGAGTCAGGATAAGGGGCCGTGTATACAATACCGGTGTTACCCCAAGTGGTAGTGGCGCCGCCCACGGCCACAGCTGCGGCGCACACATAGTTCAAGTGACCGGCCCGGTCGATATGGAGGTGCCTGTCACGCATCGCCGTCTTTCGAAATTCATCAGGTGTCTGACCATACCAGTCGGCCAATATTGGAAGCTGTGCTCCAAGTCCGGTAATAATATCAGCTCCCGCCTCTGGTTTAGGCAGACTGATGGTCGGGAAAGGCTTGCCCCTGCGGTTTACGGGTTGTCCGAAAGACATCTCGGCGGGTATGATGACCGCGCTGAGAACGACACCCACCAGCATGAACCGGAGGCGAAGGGAGTTTAATATTGGTTTCATGGAGTATTTGGGCTGTTGTTGCTGGTAAACGAGAGGTCATTTCAGGGACAACTCACTCTTACAATAATTATAATAAAACAACTTGCAAGCGTAAAACTATAATTATCATAATATTTGCGCTGGTTTTGATTGGTGATCTGGTGATCTTAAATAAATACCCTTTCCTTCGGGCGCGTCCTCTTCATCTGGTTTAATAGTGCTTTCGCTGCATGAACGTCCCCCTTGCGCCCCATTCTGAAATCAAGGCCATTTATGCCGTCCTCAGCGATCGGACGCTGGATCGCACCTGCACGATGCGCACGGAGTGTTGCCAGTTTCTACTAACGGGAAAAACGCCAATGCTCACCAAAGGCGAGGCCTCCTTTGCGGCCGCGGGTGTCCGGGCCAGTGGCCGCAAAAAACTCACGCTTCGTGATGACGGATCATGTCCTATGCTCGGAAGGAATGGCCGCTGCACCATTTATGCGCACCGGCCCTTCGGGTGCCGAACCCATTTTTGCTCCGCAGCCGGCGGTCCTTATCCGCGCAAGCATGTCGCCGATCTGATTCAGAGGCTGGAGGCACTGGATGAAAAACTCGGGGGCGATGGCCCGCGTCCGATTCAATCCGCAGTCGCCGACGCGCTGGAAGAAATATAAGCGTCTCCCATGCGATCTGCGTTGCGATTCATCCTTCAGCCTTCATCCTTCAGCCTTCATCCTTTCTTACATGCCCCGCATCCCGGAAGAAACACTGCAGCAAATCCTCGCGGCCACGGATATCGTGGACCTCGTCGGTCGCTCGGTGAAGTTGCGGCGCGTCGGCACCAGTTGGCGCGGGCTGTGTCCCTTTCATCAGGAAAAAAGCCCGTCCTTCTATGTGCATCCACACCGGAATTTTTATCACTGCTTCGGCTGCGGCGCGTCTGGCACGGCCATTCGTTTCGTCATGGAGCACGATGGCCTGGCATTTATCGAAGCCGTGCGGCGACTGGGCGAAGCTGCGGGCATCCGCATCGAGGAGGAAGTCTGGAATGAAAATGCCGAGCGCGATGCGAAAGTGCGCAAAGCTATTCTCAAAGTTCATTCGGACATCGCCGAATGGTATCATCTCCTTCTGATGAAATCGCCCGGGGCCGAACCCGCGCGTGCTTATCTGAAGTCACGTGGCATCAGTCCGGCGGTCGCGAAGAACTGGCAGATGGGCTATGCGCCCAATGGCGGCGATCCGTTGCGGGAATGGGCGCTGGAAAAAAAATATACGGAGAACCTGCTCGTCGCCGCTGGCATCCTTGCTCGCGGTGACGAGGACTCCTCCCGTCCTGGCGAAACCTATCCTCGCTTCAGACACCGCCTGATGTTTCCCATTCGGAACGACTACGGCGAGGTCATCGCCTTCAGCGGTCGCTTGCTCGATCCCGAGGCGAAATCAGCCAAATATCTCAACTCCCCGGAAACGGTCATTTTCAGCAAGAGCAAGGTTTTCTTCGGGCTCGACAAATCCAAGCGCGCGATCATCAAGGCCGGACGCGCCATCGTCTGTGAAGGCCAGCTTGATCTTATCACCGCGTTCGAGCACGGATTTGAAAATGTCGTCGCGCCCCTCGGCACGGCCTTCACGGAATTTCATGCGCGCTCTTTGAAGCGCCACGCTGAGGAAGTCGTGCTCTGCTTCGATTCCGACGCTGCGGGCTTCAAGGCCGCCGAGCGTGCCTTTGTCATCCTCGCGCCCACCGGCATCATCGTGAAAGTCGCACCGCTTCCGCAAGGAGAAGACCCGGACTCACTCATCCGCAATCAAGGTGCCGATGTCTTCAAAGCCAAGCTCGATGATGCGCGCGATTTCTTTGACCACATGATGGATTTCGCGGGCGAGCACCGGAACCTGAATGAAACACGGGAGAAGACCAAGTTTGCCGCTGACATGGCAGAAATGATCCGCCTGCTCGACAACAACATCGCGCGTGATGCGGCCATCCAAAAAGTGTCGCTGCGCCTCGGCATTCCAGAAAGTGATTATCGGCGACAGATTGCGCGGCTTGCGAAAACAGCGCCTCAAACTGCACGTTTCACCTCCAACACGACTGAGCCAGCACAACCTCTGCCGCCCCAGGACAAAACAGCGCTGCTGCTGGTGCGTCTGGCTTTATCGGATGAGGAAATTCTGCGTTGGTTGCGGCAGAACGAACACGCCCAGATCGTTGATGAAGTCGGCGGCACGGAATTGCTGGGGCTGATCTGGCGTTCAACGACCGATCTGGCCGACCCCACAAAAATCGCCGCATTCATGAGCACCTTGAGCCGTGAGGAGGAGCTGGCGCTCAGTCGTTTACTGTCACAGCCGAAAGTTCCCGGAGGCTTGACGGATGCGCAGCATGCGCTGGAAGCACTGGAAACCAAGCGGCTGCAAAATCGTTATCAACGCGCTCAGACCCAGCTCAAGGAGCCGGGATTGAGTGCGACGAAGATCGCGCAACTTTTTGCGGAAACGCAGCATCTCAAAGAATGTCTTGACCGTCGCTCGCGACTTCCAGATATTCCCGTCCCATTTGGTTAAATGAGCGCGCCCGCAAACAACAGGGATTCCAGTCCCTCAAGGAACACAGGAGCAGCGGCCAACACTTCCCCGGGCTCCACGCCCAGGCGCAAGCGTGGCCGGCCACGGAAAGCTGCGCCACCGAACCATTCTGTGCCGCCAGCCGCAGCCCACGGCAATTCTGGAAGCCGCAGAGGACGCCCGCCAAAAATCGCCCGCACCATCGCGCCTCCCCCGCCCTCACACTCGGACATCAACAGTCCGCAGATTCAGGAAAAGCTTCGCTACCTCATTCGCCTCGCCAAGGAACAGGACACCCTCAGCTTTGACGATCTCAATGAATCGCTGCCGACGGGATTCGTCACGCCCGATCTTTTGGATGAAATCATCACCCGCTTGCGCAGCCTGGAAATCGAAGTCGTCGAACCCACTCAGGTGGATCGCGTGAAGGTCAAGCGCGCGTCGAATGCTGATGACGAAGGGAACGCCCCGGAAGAACCTGAAGAGATCGGTCAGTTCGACGTGCTTGATGATCCGGTGCGAATGTATCTCAAGCAGATGGGCCAGGTTCCCCTGCTCACGCGCGACCAGGAAATCATCATCTCCAAGCGCATTGAAAAAGCCGAGGCCGGCCTCTGGCAGCGACTCCAGCATGTTGGCTTCATCGCCACGGAATACCTCCAGCTCGGCGAGGGACTGATGGGCGGCGAGGAACGCTTTGACCGGCTCGTGCTCGACCGCAAGATTGAGGATCGCGACAGCTACTTCCGCAAGCTCCAGCAAAATTGCGACCAGGTCAGACAGGTCATCGCCGACGCCACCGCGCAGTATCGCTCCATCATGGATGGCCCGGCACGCAAGCAAGACTCTTTGACAAAAAAATTCGACGCCACCAAAGCGGCCCTTTTCAAGCTTTGCGGAAAGTTCTATTTCAAACAAAAAACCAACGAGGATCTGGTCGCGGTGCTCAGGCAGCGCTTGGTGGAACTCGATAACATTGAGGCTGAAGAAGCCCGTTCGCCCGGTCATCTGGATGTGCGCAAGGCGCGCGAGGAATTCCAGCTCGCTGCCTGGATGACCCCGGCAAACTTTCGCCAGACCGTGACCGACGCCCTCCAGTTGAGTAATGAGTCCACCAAGGCAAAAACAGAAATGGTCGAGGCCAATCTCCGTCTTGTCATCTCCATCGCCAAGAAATACACCAACCGCGGGCTCTCCTTCCTCGACCTCATTCAGGAAGGCAACATGGGCCTGATGCGCGCCGTGGAAAAATTTGAATACAAGCGCGGCTACAAGTTCAGCACTTACGCCACCTGGTGGATCAGGCAGGCCATCACCCGCGCCATCGCCGATCAGGCCCGCACCATCCGCATCCCGGTGCACATGATCGACACCATCAACAAGCTCTTGCGCGTGCAGAAACAACTGGTGCAGGAACTCGGACGCGATCCCTCACCCGAAGAAGTCGCCGATGAAATTCACCTGCCCGTCGAGCGCGTGCGCGCGGTGCTGCGCATGAGCCAGCAGCCCATTTCACTTCAGGCCAAGGTCGGCGACGGCGACAGCGATACCGAGTTCGGCGACTTCATTGAGGATAATTCCTCCGCCAGCCCCATGGAAATGACCGCGCGTAATGTGCTGCGCGACAAGCTCAAAGATGTGCTCGAAAGCCTCAATGAACGCGAACGCGAAGTGCTGGAGCAACGCTTCGGACTCACGGACGGCGCCGGCCGCACCCTGGAGGAAGTGGGTCGTCAATTCAATGTCACCCGCGAACGCATCCGCCAGATCGAAGCCAAAGCGCTGCGCAAACTTCGTCACCCCACCCGCATCAAAAAACTGGGCGGCTTCTTCAATGAGGATTGAAGAGCTTATGACTGCGGCACCCGTCCCACCAGCCACAAGCGGTTCAATCCCTGCACCCATTGCAGGAGTGCCATCTTTGCCTCCGCAGGATTCGTCAGCGGCCTCTCCTGATGCGCGACCCGCGTGTTGCGGAAATCATTGATGACCTTCGTATCGGTTAGCAATGACTTGGCTTCCGCGAAATGAAACTCCGCTTTGATGTCTTCAAAAACACCCGTGAGTTTGGCATTGTCATGCAGCGCGTATTCGAGCGCGTTCTTAAGCAGGCCCAGCGGTGAGACACCGGTTTTGAAGACCAGTGTCTTCTTCAAGTTCCGGCCCATCTCCTGATAGTGGCGGTGCGTCTTGGGGTCGATGCCCGCGAGATAAGGATCAAACCAGTCCTTCTGAGCGACCATGTTGTTCGGCATATGTTTCGTGAGCTTCTGGAGGATAAGTCCTTTGGCGGTTTCATCCACCACTCCCAGCAGTGCCGTGAAGATCGGCGCGTAGTTCACGCCCTGTTTCTTTTCAAAGAAACGGTAGAGCGAAATGGCTTCATCCGCAGCCTTGCGCAGTCGATCCGGCAGACTGGAGAGCAGCTTTTCATCCACGATGGCCTGCTTCTCATCCGCTTTCGCCTCCAACAAACCCTGCCCGGCAAACAGCGGCAGATCTTCCTGAAATTTTTTCTCATTGATGAGGTCGTTGAGCGAGGGCGCACACATCCGCACCAACTCGGCCATCGTGTGTCCTTGAAAGCGTTGAAAGACACCTTCGGGCACGAAGACGTATTCCCACTTCACCTGCTTAGTGGACGCTGCCTTGCACCACTCCACGGCGGCTCGTGCCTTGACTGGCACATCTTTGTCCACCTGGCCCTTGGTCTCGACGAGATAGTATTGATCCGGCGTGGTGCGGACAAAGAAGTCTGGTGTGTAAAATGCCAGTCGCATTCCATCCGAAAGATAATCAATGCGCAGGCATTGCGGCCCGGCGTTCTTGGCAAATGCAGCGACATCGGATGCTTTGTCAGCCAGTTCGACGAAGGCCGACTCCAGCGTGCGGTTGCAGGGCACCAGATTGAAGATCGTGCGGCCCGCCTGCCGCACTGGACGGCGCTCGCTCGTGGTCACTTGATACGCTTTCCATGAAGTCAGCGACACAGGCACAGTTTCCACTTTGCGCAGCAGTTGCTGCACTGTCTTCGCACGGATCATCGGCACAAACACCGCCCGCACATGTTCCCTCACATCGCTGTCAGCCAAACGCTTGATCACAGCCTGATCAAACAACGACACGGCCTTCCCAAAGATCATCGTCTCCAGGAATTTCTCGACCAGCGGGGCTAGAACTTGATGCGTGCCCTTGACCTTACAGATGTGCTCGAGCTCCTGAACAAAGAACGAAATCGCGCCATAGCCTGACTCCAGCAACGACAGGCTCACTTTCATGTGCTCGACCACTTCACCCGTGATCAAGTGCCTTCCTTCGTATTGCACTTCGCTTGGCCCGTGTTCACCGATTGGCAACGGCTTATAGCTGCTGAATGCTGTCTGCACTTCCGCGAGTGCGATCGGCCCCAGCACGGGCAATGTTTGATTGGCCGCTGTCAGACGCGGAATGGCGATGTCCAACGTCGCCGCATCTTTCTTCGCCGTGTCAGGATAAATGGAAACGGTGGTCGTTGGAACCTGCTCCACATCCACCATTTCGATGTTCAAGCCTTCTTGAGCGAGTTCATCACGATAAAGGCGCGCGAACGCTTCATGCTCGATCACGGCCACCACTTCATTCGCCTGCCCCGGCGGCGTCATTCGGCGCAGGCCACGACCAAGAGTTTGCTCGGGAAGAATGCCTGCCTTACTGCTGTAGGGGCGAAGCGGCACAATCGTAGTAACATTCTTCACGTCCCAGCCTTCGCGCAACATCAGCACGCTCACGATGCAGAAATACTGGCTGCTGTTTCCATCCAGTTCGCGGCTGAGTTTGCGCAGCGCTTTCAGGTCTTCATCGCTGATGTCCTTCTCGTTTGGCTCAAAGGCTCCAGTCCTCTTATTGATCTTGCCTTTAAGATTGGTGTGCAGATTGATCGCGCGCCCGTTCAATTCCTTGAAGACGGCATCACCGTTCAACCGTGAGGTGATCTCGTCCGCCGCTTTCGTATCTTCGCACATCACAAAAAGCAGCGGCTTTTTGCCGCTCTTGAGCCATTCATCACGGCTTTTCAGCCAGCGTTCGTAGCCCAGCTTGAGGTGCATTTCATACTTCCATGCCGCGTTGTCAGTGGCCTGCTCGACCAGCTTTCCGGCACGACCGATGATCGGTGTCTTAACGATGCCAGCATCAACCGCCTCACCCAGCGGGGTGTCGCACACGATGTGCTTGAAATAATTCGCCTTGTTGTCCTTGGGCGTGGCGGAGAAATCGAGTTGTGCCACGAGTCCGCCGCCCGTGCGTTTGCGGATGGTGTCGTGAAGATATTTAATCGCTTCATTCCACGCGGAATCCGGATCCCAGACATGATGGGCTTCATCGTTGAGCACCATCACGCGCTGATGACCCGTGATGCGCTCACGCAAGGCGGCACTGGTGTCGAGCGCCTTCGCCTTGCTAACCGTCGGCCCCATCCAGTCGTGCATCTCGCCGCTCTCGCGTTTCTTGGAGTTGTCGAACAGCCGATGAATGTTCGTCAGATAGAGCGTGCCGCCGGTGCTGGCACCGCTGGCTTCATCTTGCAACACGGTGGTGAGGTTCCAGTCACCACGCCATTCCACGGGGATGAGTGGATCGTTGTCAAAGATGTCCGGCCCACCACCTTCGGGTTTGAAGTCTTCCTTCAAACGCTCAAACACCGTCAGGTTCGGGGCCACCACCACGAAATGCTTCGCCATCGGTGAATCGCTTTCCCGCAGTGCATGGAAGTAACTCCACACGATGGCAAGGCTCATCACCTTGGTCTTGCCGGAGCCGGTCGCCATCTTGAAGGCGTAGCGAGTCCACGAGTCTTCGTCCTCCGTGACACCCAGCGCTGCAGTTTCCGCATTGGCACCGCCAAACTCTGCAATGAGCTGGGACAGGCAATCCACGCCGCGCACTTCCTTCAAATACACCATCGTCTCCACCGCTTCGCGCTGGCAGAAGTAATATCGGAACTCATTCCCGCCGACGCTGTGCGTCCGGCCAAACCAATGATTCAGCAATTGGCGTGACGTGTCGCTGGCAGCGGGATAGAACGACTCCCGCCACATCTTCACCTCGGCGCGGAGATTCTGCGCGATGGCGATGTGGCTCGGCCTGCGGCCCTGCCGTTCATCGGCACCTACGCCACTCTCAGCGCGGACACGATGCTTTGTCGGCTCTTCCCATGCGGCAAAGAGGGGTTCCAAAGATTCAGTCTTGATGGTGAGCGCTTCAGACATGACAAAGAGGCGTGGCACATGAGTTGACTACAGGCGTGGACGTGAAAGAATGGGGCATGAGAACATTCACCGCCGTAGTGGAGCGAGACTCCGTGACTGGACTGCTGGTCGGATATGTGCCCGGATTCAGCGGTGCACATTCCCAGGCGGAAACGCTTGATGAACTCAACGCGAATCTCCGCGAAGTCATCGCGATGCTGCTCGAAGAACCGGCTGGAAATTGATTTCTCATCACCGGCACTTCATTTGATCTGGCATCTGAAGTTGCAGCCCCAAGGGGGCGAAATATATCAGCCCAGGGCAACGCCCTGGGTAATCCGTCAAGCGAACCATAAGCCCTGAACGGGCGACATAATGAAGTGGTAATGACTTGGGCCGCCCTTACAGGGCTGGACGCATCTTCCACGACTGCCCAGGGCGTTGCCCTGGGCTGGTATAGGGCAGGCCGTTGGCCTTTAAGACTTGGAGCGCCGTTCATACCCCCACCTCCAGCGTGATGCTCGTGTCGCAGCCGAAGACATCCACGACCTTCACGCAGATGATGTGCTTGCCGGACTTCTCATAGTCGTGTCCGGCATCGCTCACCGTCTTGAGGCTCCGATCCTTTCGCGTGCGGTAGTCCTGCCAGTGATGATTGAAGGGTTTGTCGGGATGCCAGTCGAAATCCACCGCCCAGAAATCAATGAAATCGAAGCCGCTCTTCACGGCGCGTTCCTTGAGCGCTTCCAATTCCTTGCCCGGCACTTCGGAGAGTGATGGCAGGAACTTGGTCAATTTAACATCCACTGTAAGGCGTTTCTGTGAAACGCCGGCTTTCTCAGTCTTTCCTCCAGCTTCGGCGTCTGACACAGACGCCCTACAGTTCCGTGTCACGACCTCCGCTTCAAGCACGGCCATCTCGAGGAAAGGCGGCGGGCTCTTCCGGTTCTTCTCCATGATCTCGCGCGGGATGGGCACCAGCTTCATCTTCACCCCAAGCTCGGCTTCCAGTGCCAGCGTGAAGGTGCGCAGTTCCATCTCAAACTCCCAGGCGAGACAGAATACTTCGCGACCTCCGGCGCTCTGCACCGCCTCGGCCACGGCGCGGGCTTCGACACGGGTGAAGAGACCATCAATGCCATCCACATGACAGAAGGCTCCAGCCTTCCGGCCATGCAGTAGCGGATTCGGCGGCGAGTTGAGCACTTCACTTTTGAAGAACTCCAGCACGACGCGGCGATGCTCTGCCTCCGCGCCTTTGAGCCGGTCCTTCTGCCACCACTGCCGCTCGTAGCGGCCCAGGTTGTGAACGTCGAAGGCGCGATACGGCTTGCCCTCGTCGTGCAACTTGCGTTGCAGTTCGATCAAACGCTTGCGGCTTGTGTGGATGGCGAACCGTCCGAGGTCGGACATGATCCAACGACGGCCAAGACGTTCCGCGACTGCGGCTGTTGTTCCGCTACCACAGAAGAAATCGGCCACGAGATCACCTTCATTGCTGCTGGCATTGATGATTCGTTCGAGCAGGGCTTCAGGCTTTTGGGTGGCATAGCCCAAGTTCTCCGAAGAAATGGCTTCGAGCTTTCCAATATCGACCCACAAATCCTGAACAGGAATTCCTGGTGACTCGTCGAGATACATTTTGAGGCGAATTGCCCCTTCTTTGCTCTCAGGAAACAGGAGGCGGTTTTCGCGGTCATACTTCTCCATCCGTTCCTTGCTGACCGACCAACCATTCCTGTGAGGCATGAAACCCTTGTAGGGATAATAGAGATTGGGCCTCGGATGCGGACTCCGAAGAGTAACGGACTGAAATCTCCTCCAACCGGAAGGGATCATCTGTCCTTTTGAAAGCCTTTCCCAACTACCATCTGGTTTCTCGATGTAAGCGAACGACGTCTCGATCGATTCATCGGATCGGATGGCGTATGGTTGATTCCAAATATAATTCTCTGTCTTTGTGTAAAACAGGATTGTATCGGAAATCATTCCGTATCGGCCGGGGTCGTTGTGGGCTCCAGTTCGTCGCCAAGTGATACTATTTACGAAGTTGAATCCCGAAAAGACTTCATCAAGAACTTGCCGGAGATAGGAGTTCATTCGAGAATCGCAATGAACATAGATGCTCCCTGTCGCTGAAAGCAGTTCTTTCATCAGCGTCAGGCGTTCAAACATCATGTGCAGATACGAGTCGGTGCCCTTGCCCCACATGTCGCGATAGGCGACCATCTCAAGGGTGGACTGGTCTTTGCTCACTGTCTCTTTTCCGCCACCGATGGGCACGTCCATGGTGAAGTCCGCACCCACGTCAAAGGGCGGATCAATGTAGATGAGGTCAACCTTGCCTTTGAACTCCCTCAAGAGGCTGGCCATGACCAGCTTGTTGTCGCCCCAGATGAGGCGGTTGCGGAATGTAGAAGCGGCGTCTCCGCCGCTTTCTGACCCTGACAAGCGGCCAGAGGCCGCTTCTACTTTCTTGTCAAACAACTCCATCTGACCTTCAGCCGAGGCCCGCTGGCGCGGCTCATCCACGGTCTCGATCTTCTGCATGGGCAGCGACCACCCGGCGATGTCCACCTCGCGGCGGTTGCCGTATTCGTCGTATTTCCCATCCCACACCAGTTCGGTGCGCATTTGGGAAAGTGGATGGGGACTGGCCGGTCCCCAGCGGAAGGACTTGTCGTCCTTGTCTGGATTTGCAGGCATGGCTGTTCGCTGCGTGCGAATCAGCCCTGTCAGAGGGAGGCTTGTCCTATGTGAACCCTTGTTGGTGCCTGAAAATCAAGAGGGGCGTGCCTACACACGCCCCACCTCAGGCACCGCTAAGAGCCCACAAAGGAGCGCTTTCAACACGCCCCCATTCGGGGCGTGCTTTGAGCGCATGTCCTTTGTTTACGAAATTTAGCGGTTTCGAGGTGGACAGCAGCCGAAGCTACGCGAATTGTTTATGGAGAAAAATTATTGGGGCATTCGTGATTGGTTAAATGAAGACTGAAAGTAACGGATCCGCCTTTGAATGCAAGACGGACGTGGACGCACCAGAGCGGTGGTCGGAGGGCGCACGCGCCGTCAAATTTATTTCGCGAACTCCGCGATGACCTCGATCTCGACCAAGGCTCCGAGCGGGAGTTTCGCCACCTGAATTGTGGAGCGCGCTGGTTTGTGCCCGTCGAATCCGTTTTCGTAAATTGGATTCACCTTGGGGAAATCAGCCATGTCTTGCAGGAACATGGTGGACTTCACCACGTTGTGAACGCTCAATCCGGCGGCGCTGAGCACGGCTTCGATGTTCGCGATGACTTGCAGCGCCTGACCTTCCACATCAGTGGCTTCGATCTTTCCGGAAGCGGGATTGATCGGAATCTGGCCCGAGCAGAAAAGCAGATTGCCGGTGCGGATAGCTTGTGAATAGGGGCCGACAGCGGCGGGGGCGTTGGGAGCGGAGATGATTTGCATGATGTGGTGCGGTTGATGAAAAATTAGTGGGATGCGTGATAACGGCAGACGGAATCGGTGTAAAACTTGTTCCCCGTGCCCAGTGGAAGGCCGAGTTCGCCGGTGAGTTTCCAGAGAGCTTGGTAGTTGATGTATTCCGGCAGGCCGCCGGGTGTGGCCACGAACTTGTTGCAACCGAAGCACATTTCAAAGACTGCTGCCACCTTGCCTGAGGCGTCATAGAAGACGAAGGCATGATGCGGCTTGTAGCAAGGCGTGCGATCCTGCTTGCCCTGCGAGACGGTAAGCGCGGTCAGCAGGCGTTGTGTTTGCGACGAGGTCAGCTTGACACCTTTCGCGTCCATCACGCCTTTGTGCATTCTGCCATTGATGAAGAACGACGGGCTCTGGTCCGCCGTGTAATCATAACAATACGCGCGCACTTTCTTGAAGTCCTTGCCCGGCCAGTTCACGCGCGTGCCCGGAGTAGGCGAGGGCGGGGCGAACACCGCCCGATAAGATGAACAGGATGACAGTGCCAGCGCAACCATTGCGACGGCCATCAGGTGAAATCTTGGTAAAGACATTCCTTTGCTAAATCGAAGCAGCCCCTGTCGTCAATCAAAACTCGCGCGGCACATTTTCACCTTGAACCTTACAGCTTGAACCCTGAACCTTGCGGCGCTCATGCCGCTCAACTTCATCCGCTTCAAACACGCGCGATTCTCCGCCCGGTTTCCCGAGAACTACCGCTACTCCCGCTCGCATTACTGGATGGCCCCGGTCGATGGCGAAACGGGACTGTGGCGCGTGGGCTTCACCAAATTCGCCACGCGCATGTTGGGCGAACTGGTGGACAGCAGCTTCAAGGTGCAGCCGGGTGATCCCATCGAACCGGGCCAGACCATCGGCAGCGTCGAGGGCTTCAAAGCCGCGAGCGATGTTTATTGCACCATGCTGGGAACATTCGCCGGCACCAACCCTGCCCTGCAAGTCGATGCCTGCATCGTGAAGAGCGATCCCTACGAAGTCGGCTGGCTCTACTCCGCGCACGGCGAGCCGGAGGAAGACTCGATGGATGTTCACGGGTATATCGCGCTGCTACAGGAAACGATTCAAAAGATGCAGGATGCGGGGTATGGTGAGGAATGACCAGCTTGGACAGGATTAACAGGATTTCGCAAGATTCACTGGATCAGCTCTCTTGTTAATCTTGCAAAATCCTGTAATCCTGTCGAAACCTCGGTGCCACACCCATGATCTTCTCCCTCGCCAGCCGCATCGCCA
>JAYVOH010000086.1:0-15712 GCA_043758025.1 Verrucomicrobiota bacterium | reverse complement strand
GCAGGGCCAGTGTTCTCTTTGGCAGTTCGCCTAGATTCCCGCGCTTCAGCGTCTCTGTGAAGGCGTTAAAGAGCGACCACACATTCCTCGACTCAAATGCGGAATGCGCTGGCTCGCGCCAATGCTTGAGGATGTCAGGGATGTAGCTGTTGGCGCAGACACCGACATCGACGCTGCGGACGACGAGATCGTGAGCAGCTTCATCGCTGACTTCGTGGACCTTGTAGGCTTCGATGCGTCGGTCTTGATCGTGCCACTTCGCGAGCAGGAGGCCGATGGCGCGTTCAGTGAGCTGTGGGAGGTCGCGATTGATGAACCTGGTGTGCTTGCGAGCAAACTGGACCTCACCGCTGAAGCTCAAATTGTCGCAGACGAACACGGAAGCACCGGCGACAATCCCGGCTGGGAACGTCTTGTCGTGCGAGTTCCTGAGCCCCAGCACCCAGCAATAATCCTCACTCGTCTTCTGAGCATGGATTTCCATGAGCCCGAAGTAGCGAGCGCCGTCGTGAGTGAGGCTGTGCGCCTGCGTGCCGATGGTCAGCTTGGTGGTGGCGAGCGTGCGCTGGACGGTCTGGATGAGCTGATGATGTGGAATCGGTTGCCACGTCGAGGTGGCCCTTGGCGTTTTCACCGAGCGCACTTGA
The DNA here is from genome assembly GCA_043758025.1 of Verrucomicrobiota bacterium. GTDB lineage: Bacteria > Verrucomicrobiota > Verrucomicrobiia > Verrucomicrobiales > Verrucomicrobiaceae > VFKE01. Next base: position 15,065 of record JAYVOH010000086.1, on the reverse strand, counting down.
TCGAGTGCCACGGCCTGTGCGCCGCAGTGGAGGATGAGGTTGGGGTTGCGCCGGGCTTTGGGAGCCGGCGGCAGGTCGAGTAGATTAACCATGATGATGGTCCTTTCTGTTGGTTGATGGTTTTGGAGCGTGGAGCCTTTTGACTTGTCGGTGTAGCCAGACTCCGGTGGTGATGGTTTTGATCTTGTCAGCCGTGATGACGGCAGCGCCCCCGCCATAAGCGTCTGTCCGTGGCTTGGAACAATCATGCGACCATTCGAGGGTGATGTATCCGTAGGGGTCGTAGAGGCCCAAGAGATGTTGGATGAAGGTGCAGACGGCATCGACACCACCGGAACTGGAATGCAGCCAGAGGCCGCAACCTTTGGATAGGCAGGCTGCGTCCGTGTCGAATTGCCAATCATCCACGGCAGCGCGCAGCGACGATGGATAGTTGTCGGGCATTTGTTCGTCGCCAAGGCGAATACGTGATGCCAGCCCTGCGAGATCGAAGGCGTATTTTTCAGCCGCTTCGTTGGGCAGCGGAATGATGAGACTGAAGTTAGTGAAGTAATCAGCCATGTTTTTCCTTTCTGTTTAGGGTTCGATGAACCGATCCTCGAAGAGCGTGTTGATGGCGTCTTCGACGTGATCGATGGTGACGCGGACTTGTGGGGCCAGGTGATCGAGCACGAGGCCACATTCCGTGGTGATGACGGCGAGCCTGAGCTTTTCAGCATGCTCTGCTACTTGGTTCACGTTACCGGCAACGATGAGGAGCGAGTTTTCAAAGTGTCGCTCCAATCGGGCCAGGGCGGGCGGTGATGAGATGAGCAAATCGCCGAGAGCTTCGATGATCTGCGTCAGGACTGGCGTATTGCGTGTGATCTGTGCTGCAGGAGATGGCACAAGCAATGGCTGTGCGCTGAATTCACTCACCACGGCCTGTTTGCCAGCGTGTTGGGTATCTCCTGCTTTCAGTCCTTCGACATCGAAATCGAGGACGCGTATTTTCGTGCCAGACGGGATGTTCTCCACATTCTGCACGACGCCATTGCGAACGATGACGGTGATGATGGCTTCTGCCATGAGATCCTCCTTTCTTGTTGTGAGCGTCAGCCGAGAGCTGTGACTATGCGCTCGATGCGTGCAATTGCAGGGACGGCAAGTTTCTTCGCGTCGAGAGTGCCAGAGGTCAGCCAGCACCAGTCGCCAGCAACGTCAGTCCATTGCACTTTCACGGTTTCCTTTGCAGTGATGATGGCTGCGCGGATGGACGCTCGCGTTTGTCGAAGACGATGGATGAGATGCGGGACATGAGGATGTAGAGATTGGGGCCAGCCGCACCAATGGATGACGCGACTGACCCCTTTTCCCCCGAATCGTTTAGAGCTTCACGCTCTGGAGTCGTTCCAGCGTGGTGCGGACCGACTGCACTTCCTTGTGCGTGCTCTTCTGCTCACGCTGGAGCTGCTTGAGCGTGTCGGTGAGATCGTTGAGGCCACGGATGGCTTCACGATACGAGCCCTTGATCGTCTCGCTTTTCTCCAGCGCGGTTTCGAGCGTGGATTTGTCGTCGGCAGGCTTGTGGCCGTTGTCGTTGCCGTTGGTGTGTCTGGGCATGGTGTTCCTTTCTTGTTGAGCAGCGGGTGTATTCGCTGCGGGTTGATTGGCTTCATCCTTCACCGGCTCAGGTTGATTGCTGACCGGCGCGCTTGGTGCGGTGACTGATGTCTGCGGTGGTCCTTCAGGCCGCGTGGGCATCACGATCATCTGCCGTCCACCATTGCTGAATCGCATGGGTGACAGCGAATCAATGAGGTCGAGACGCAGCAGCCCGAATTCCAGCGCCTTGACGAGCAGGTGCCGGTTGAGATGCACTTTCACATCCGGGCCTTTGCTGGTGGCGTCATCGACCTCCACAGCAATCCACGGTTGGTCAGCGGCCGATTTGCAGAGCAGATTCACACGCTTCCTCTTCACTTCGATCCCCAGCGCGTGATAGATTTTGTCATGATCCGGCATCCGCTCAACGGTCTGGATGATCTGCGCCACGGATTGGGGATCGAATTCCACGGACGTGCTGAAGCTCGTGGGGATGACCTGACGCCAGTTGGGATAGTTGCCGTCGATCTGACGGCCGATGAACCGCCAGCGCCGGCTGCTGATCTGGAATGGCGCGGTGTCGTCCTTGGTTTGAGGTGTGCCCACCTTGAGCTGCCATTGCCCGTCATTGTTGAATTCCTTCCACCCGATGAACTTGTTGCTCGGAATGATGAGCGACGATTTCAGCGGAAGGCTGAATGAGTTGCTGGCGTAGAGATGACCCCCATCGGTTCCGACGACGTAGTGACCATCCTTCTTGGACGTGTCGATGAACGCACCATTGAGGACGAGGCGGGTTGCATCTTCGCTGGCACATTCCATCGCCTCATGGATTGAGGTCCGCAGGGCATCGGGAATGGCGACTTCCTCACCGTTGATCCTCGGCGTAGGTGGGAATTCATCCACCGGCAACGACTCGACTTTGGCTTCAGCGACCTGGTTGCCGATGGCGTATTGGATGATCACGGACGCCTTTGCTCCACTCCGAATGAGCACGGTGTCATTCTTCTGGCAGTTTTTGGTGATCTTCAGCAGCTCGTCATAGGGCACAAGCAGACTGAGGGCTTCACCGTCGCTGGGTTGTTCCAGGCGGACGGTGACATGATGATCGAGGTCAGTGGCGGTGAGGGCAGTCCAGCCGTCTTTGGTGCGTTCGATCTTGAGATGACCGAGGACCGGCAGAGTGCAGCGTTTGCCGATGATCTTGCCGAGTCCGGTCAGTGCCGGTTTGAGTTCTGCGATAGGGAGAGCGAGTGGGCTCATGGGTTTGGTTCCTTTCTGGTTTTGGATTTGAAATGGAACAGCCCGCACATCTTTTGAGGGACATGCGGGCTGATTGGTTTAGATGGAGGTGGTCGTGGCAATTTTTACCACCGGCCATGTGATCGTCTTTCCTTTCGACGGCAGTGACTTCACGTTGGAGCGGATGAACGCCTTCAAGTGGGCCTCAGCTTTGATGAAGAACTCGGCACCAACCCGAGTGAACTTCGTGAGTGCGGCTCTTCGCCATTGAGAGAGCACATTCTTTGACGTGCTTTCGGCTGATCAGTTTGGTGCTCATGCCTTGTATTTGAGCTGGGCCGTGGTGCATTCATCGCTGTTGATGTCGTCCCTCACGCCGAGATAGACGGGCTGGTAGATCGAGCCTGATTCCTTGAAGGCGTAGAGGTAACGACATTCCACCACCTGACCCGTTGCTGGGATCTCATGGTTGGGTGGGATCGTCACATTCCCAGCGGCCTTGATCTTCTCACCGTCGAAGATGAGCAGGCCGATACTGCGCTTGGCATTGACCTTGCCGACTATGAACGAGGCTGTTTCGCAGAATTTGTATTTGAGCTGTGATCCACCAGACGCAGGACGACCAGCGATGTAAGGAGCATCGGTGTGCTTGAACACGATGCCCTCGCATCCATCAGCCTTCAAACGGTCAAATGCCTGGCGCTTCTCGGCTTTGGTGTGGTGCGTTTCAACCAGATGAATGTTGGGATGCTGGAATGAGGCCAGCAGATTCATCAGCCGCAGGTAGCGTTCGCCATAGCGCAGGCCACCGATCTCGTCGTCTTCGATGAGCAGGGCGTCGAAGGCACAGAGCATGTCGCCGATAGCCTCCCCATCCATGATGAAATCCACCTCGCAATTCCCGCAGCACTTGATGAGGGACTCTGGCAGTGAAACGGCCAGACCGAGACGATTGATGCCGGTGATCTTCCCATCCTGTTTCCTGATGAGCAGACGACGACCATCCATCTTCTCCTGCATCCAATACGACGGATCAGCGATGAGTTTTTCAATCTCATCGTCCCCGATGGGATTGAGCAACTGGCAGTGAATTCCCGTGCTGACCTTCTCCGTGTGTGCGTAGGGTATGCCGTCCTCACCTTGGGTATATCCCTTGGCGGTCTTCTCTTTCACCAGCTTGTCGTAGATGGCCTTTGCGGCGTCATAATCGACCGCTGTGACCGTCTTCGTGCCAGTGGTGAGCGATGCACCCCTGCGGCCGTAGGCGAAGTTGACGACGTAGCCGCCATCCTTCGGCACGATGCTAGCGTGATACACTTTGTCTGAGCTTCCCTGTTTGAAGTAGAGCGTGATGTTCTCCATGAGTTTTGGTCCTTCCTTTGGTGTGGTTGTGAGCACGAGAAAGCCGATCACCCTCGTGAAAGGATGACCGGCTCAACGTGGTGATGTGGTTATTTGCCGAGCAGCATTCTCGCAACGATGACGATTCCCGCGATGAGGACGCCCGCGGCGAGTGCTGCCAGCGGAAGCACGATGAGGTTTGAGGCGATTTGCACGAGCAGCACGATCCACTTCGCCACTTGCCAGAGGACAAAGGTGACCAGCGGCACTATGAGCACAGCCGGGATGAGCAGGATCGAGCTGACCTTGCCGTTGAGCCGCAACCATTCCCGCAGCGTCCCATTGGGTGAGATCCACCATTCGATGCTCAGGACGGAATAGCGCATGACTTCGCCGGCGCGCTGCAATCCGTTGAGGTGCTTCAGTTCAGGATCGACCGCAGGCGTATTGATCGGCTTCGGCTTCCAGTATTCGTGGAGGAGCGCTTGGACTTTCGACACTGGCTTCGCTGGTGCCAGTGGCGCTGGTTTGACGCGAGGTTTAGTGGTTCTTTTCATGGCGACGAACGTGTGAACCGATGGCTGTTCCGATGGTGAAAAGCAGGACGCTGCCGATGGCGAACAATCCTGCGACGACTTGCCAGCCTCCGGTTTCCCTGCGTTGTGAGTCCAGTTGGCGCTGGGTTTCCTGGAGTCGCTGCTGTTCGTTCCCGCCGAACCAGCCTGCATGGACAGATGCCGTTGAGAGCACGATGCAGGCGATGATGAGTGTGATGAGTTTCTTCATGTAGTTTTCCTTTCTGTTGGAGATGAAAGAGCCAGCTCCACCGTTGATAGATGAAGCTGGCCCCGGTGTTTTCGGTCTTGGTCTGCTCAGTGCCACGCCCGGCATTCATTGAAGAATTCACAGGCGGCACATTGCAGACCGGGGCTTGGGATGAAATCCCTGCGGTCGAGCCCTTGGACGTAGCTTTCCATGAGCGTGAACAGCCGTGACTGCTGATTTTCACTCATCGGTGGCAGCTCCGTGATGACGACCTTGGGCGTTTTCAGTTTGACCAGGTGATGCAGCTCAATCCCATTCTCCCTCTTCCCGGTATTCTCCCGGTAGAGCATGGCGTAGATACTGGTCTGCACCTCGCTGGTGTGGGCGACCTTCTCGGGATTTGGTGTCTGTCCACTCGTCTTATAGTCGATGATCTTCCCGGCCTGCACGAGATCAAGGATGCCCACCAATTTGGGCAGCCCATGCTCATGCAGGTCAGATTCCACAGGCACCTCGACGAACTCCGGCTTCGCTGTGGGATTCGCCTGCCGCGTGTAGATTTCGATGAGCTTCCAGGCAGTCGTTTTCTGCTCGGTTTCATCGTCCTCCCATTTGACCGGCTCCTCGGTGTCCGCCCATGCGTTAGTGAACTGCTCATGCAGCTCCTTCAGCGTGAGCGGTTGATCCCTCCACCTGGCTTTATTCCATGCCTTGAGCGCCGCATGCACAGAACTGCCGACATGGAGTGCTGCCGACTTTGGCTTCTTCAATCCGAGCACGTAGCGGAAGAAAAATTTGAGGCGGCAGCTCAGGTAGAGACTCAGCCGTGAAGCCGAGACGGTTTTCTGCAACTGCTGAACGACTTCATCCAGCGTCGGCTCTGGCCCCGGTGCCGCCTCCGTAGGATCGATGACGGCGATCATTGGCGCGCGGGTTGGCGAGGGCTCCAGCGGCGACGGCCATTGGATTTACCACCGTGCTTCTCCAGCAACTCTTCGATCAACTGACTAGCTTGCATCTTGTCGAGTTCCTTGACCCCGAGGCCAAAGAGCTGCTGCGCCATCGCCTCCACGTCGTCTTTATTGAGCTGGTTATCGCTCACGATGCGCTGGATGAAGGATTTCTGCCCATCGGTGCAGCTCCATGCTTCACCGTTGCGATTCTGCGGCTGCTGCGGGCGCTGATAGCCATTTCCGTTGCTGGGATGCCCGTTGCCATTCTGACTCGGCTTCATGCCATACGTGCTGGCGTCGGGCATGAACCCGACGTGTTCAATCTCGTGGTCCACTGCCGCTTGGAGCAGGGAGTAGAGCTTCGATGATTCCTGCGCGGCCTGGCTGGCGTCGGAGATTTCGACTGTGAGCGAGACGGCGCAGGAGTGACTGCTGAAGTTGGGGAGGCCCAATTTCTTCATGTAGGTCATTTGGAGGATGACGGCCATTGGATGATTCCTTTCGTTGGTTGTGGGCACAAAAAAGCCGTCCTATAATGGGACGGCTAGCGTGTGCGGTGGTGTTGTTGATTCCTACGCCGCTGATGGCGGTGCAGGGTAGGGTGTCTCTGCGATTCGACACGATTGCTCTTCAAAGGGCACGACGTTGGTCATGGCCTCATCGAGCAGTCGGTTGGTGAGCTTGGTCATCGGGATTCGTTCGGCCTTGGCTCGGAAATAGAGCTGGGTGACGAGATCACGACGGATTTCTGGCGAGTAATGCTTTGGTCTGGGCATCGATTCTCCTTTCTGGTGGACGTTGAAGCCTTTGAACATTTAACTCAGCGGCTTACACATTATCATACCGCACTCCCTCACCATTCTGAGCGAGGGGTGTCAGTTTGGTCCCGCCACGGCTATGAATTCATCAGCGCCAGCAAAGAATCGATCCTGGTGACGCCAGTAAACCTCCCCAATGGCCGGGTCAGCAATCCAGAAGCCTTTCGGCGTTTGCCCGACGAGCAGAATGGCATGGGAACCGCCTTCGTTGAGTTCATCATTGGAAATCACTGGAAGACCATTGCGTAGTGCGGTGCGAATCTGGCCTTTGGACCTCAGTGCTCGTGACTGGAGCCCGTGTGAATCCCTGAGCGCCTTGGCTACCGATCCCAGGGTAGCCCCATTTGGGCGACAATCAGTGAGCAGAATGGCCTGACGATGCCCGAGCTTGATGCCGTAATAGTGCGTGACCATCTGGGCGACCGCCGCTGTGCAGGAATACGGAGTCCATTGACGATGGATCTTGATGGTGAGTGAACCTTTGCAGGGTCTTTTGTGATACGCCCGCCAGGGAAGGAAGGAACGGGCAATTCTGAGAAATCTTGTAAACATTGGGTTTTAAGTTTCAGCCTCCGAGTTCATCTCAGGGCTGCAACTTATTATACCAGCTCTCACGCGTTGCATTAAGCGATGTCTGTTAGAGTAGTGTCGACTGTATCAGTCCCAGACGACGCTCGCAATTTATGGAACGACAGCAGCGGTCATCGCTCCTTGAGCATACTGCCGATGATCTCCCCGGCAATGTATCCGCCCAAGTTAAATGCGTCATCGTTGGTGACTCCATTTGTGATCAATATTTTTCCACCCGTCCAGCGTCCTACTTCTTCATCAAAGGTTTGCGTCGCTTTAGTAAAACCGTCTTTAACAAGCGGTCCCTCCCAATAGATCGTGAAACGCACCGTAAAATCTTCAACGTCCTTCTCGTTGCTCGTTTGCTTTCCCTTTTTCCAATGAATATCCACATCATGCACCACCACACTTTTTGCGGTGCCTATAGGATGGATGAGTTTGAACAGTTCTTGTTTGTTCGCTGAGAATGACTGTTGAACTTGCCACATGATCTTCATCTCTACCTGCTCTTGAATATCGGTCGCCTTTCCAACCTTTGATTCTGGCAGGAGGGCGCAAAGAATGGCTATTCCTACAGTCGCCCAAACTGGCCAGCCAACCCGCAATTTCTTGGAAGGCGAGCCTAAGAGCGTGTGGGCTATACGCGCCATTGGGGATGTGGTGTCCAACGGAAATAGTCGCACGTAGAACCAGGAGGAAGTCCAACCAAAGATGGCCAATCCCAGAAGTCCAAGGACCGAATGCGAACCGATGAGAAGCAGTGAGAGGAGGGTGAGGCATCCGGCGACGAGAAAGCCAAGCTTGGGTTTAGGAGTTTTTGATGCAATCATGTCGAAAGCGGTTTTAATGGGAGCATTTATCCTTTAATAATATCTCGCCTAAGAGTAGGGATTTCGTGGGCAATCACTTGATCCAACTTGTCGAAGGCAGTTTTGTTGAAAAGTTTCAACGGGACCTTGCATACATTTGTTTGCTGCACATATTCGAGCACTCCGGGTTTGACCGCTTCCCAAAGAGCTTCCAAATCGGCTTTGTCGCTCCGCATTGTTAGCTCGCGCTCATACTCCTTGTGGAATACTTGATCCAACGTGGCAAGAGTTGTCAAAAGAAGCTTATTAACGACCATTGCTCCGACCCAAATGCTGATTGCTGCTAAAGCGAACCCGATAGTGGGGAACAAGAGCATACCGAAATCAAAGGGTTCATTCTGCCTGTGCAAAAGCCAGATCACAAAGCCAGTCACGGAAATGATTGTGACCGTGACCAGCCAAGCCTTGATCCTCCATATCCAATATCGTGAGGCTAAAGCGGCGCTCATGCGGGCGTGGACTTGAAGACGCCGAGCTGAATCGTAAAGGGTGCTAACCAGATTATCCGAACGCCGTTCTGGAGCCCGGTCGATCTCTGCAATCACTTCATCGCAAGACTGTTTGAAATCTCCAAGCGGCAGGCCCGATTCGCTAAGCGTTTGTTGTTTGCTTCCCGTGTCGATGAACGTGCAATAAATGTGCGGCAGATCCTTGGTTTTGATGACATGTGCAAGATTCCAGCACAAGGCACCATATGCGCGGGCAAAGTCGCGCATATTTGGAAAGAGATCGACCTTGTTCATGACGATCAATAGCTTGTAGGCGACGCCGGATAATGCCTCGGTGAAGGAAGATAGGCTTTCACTGGTGGTTCCCGGTTTATCGGGATCAAAAAAGAACACGATTAGGTCGGCATTCTCGGCGAAGTGTCTGACCACCCCTGTGAAATCATAGCCTCGGGTTCTGGATTGTGTCGGCGAATCGATCATCCCTGGGCTGTCGATTAGAACAAGCGATCTCAAAACCTCGGAACTTCGGATCTTGAGCTTGAGGTGAGATAAAAATGCGGGGCCGAACTGCTCCAGACCTCGGTAGGGGAGTTGTGGATGAGTGACGACCGTCCTGCCATCAAGATCCGTCTCCTCGTCCCCATGCATGATTAGCGTGAATCCATCATCCACGGGTGCTACCCCAGTCTTTTGGATTTCTCTGCCGAAAATGTGATTGATGAACGACGATTTGCCTGATGAATGATTGCCGAGAAGCAGAACCGTGGGCAATCCGACGGCCTCCTTTTTAGAAACGCTCAAGCGGAATGTGAAACGCTCAGCCAGCGGAAATACTGCGGCCTCATACACCGCTTGGACTTTTCGCTCCAACGCGATCACGTCGTCAACGGATTGCGAACGGCGAAGAGCAGCTTCAGTCAATGGACGATCTACGATGCTCTCTCTGGAGGTTTCCATATCCAGGATGTATTTCTTTCCAAAAACCGAAGCAACCAGAAAAAGCCCATATGTGGGACGGTGATCGCCGCACGCTCTCCCTGTGCGTCAAAAGCTCAGGAAACAGCTCGGTTCATTCCTCCGCAAAGCGAGGGGGGACTCGACATTTGCTCAATTCGAGGAACGGATGGGCATCTCCGCCTCCACACTGCATCGGATTGAACTGGAGCAGCAAAATGTCACACTCGATACGCTGGAGACGATCCTGGACCTCTTGAAAGTTTCGATGTCGGACATTTTCGATGAGGCCAAAACGCGGTGAGCTGGATCACCCGACGTGCCCTCAGCGCCTACTGATCTTGACCGCGAACTCGCTCAATTCCTCAAGAAGCGGCGCGGGGAAATGTCGTTTGCTCAATTCTCGAAAATCACCGGGTTCACCGCCTCCTCACTGCACCGACTGCACCGGTTGGAACATTGTCAGCAATCGATCACCCTCGCTCGGCTGCATGGGCTGATGAAACGGCTGAAAGTGACGCTCGCGGACGTTTTTGATGACCGTTAAAGAGGCCGACATACTTCGCGATGATGGGAAGGGTAACGGCATCACAGACCATCTATACTACTTTATGAGCGTCTGCTGCGAAGAACCCGTAACGGTTCTCTTGTAGGAAAATTTAAGCAATTCTGCCATTTTCTGTCTGACTTGAAACTTTGCGGGAAACAGAAGCAACCGAGTGAAAACGAGAAGTCTCAATACGCTATAAGCTACCGGATTACTGTGAATCGAGCCTGAGGTGTCCTCAATAAGCTTTTCTGGGAATTCGCCAGTATGGTCCAGGTTAAATGCAGCAAGCAGAAGCATGTTAAACGGACCTTCGTCCGGTCCGTATACCCGCTCGTAAACGCTCATAAGCTCCTTCAAGCCCAATGAGTGCGATAGTCGCTTCACGAGTCCAAATACTGTCATTTCCGATAACCCTACGATAGTCGCAACAGCCTGTTCTCGAATGTCGAACACGCTCATTGAGGGCTCATTGCGACGAATAGTTTCGACAAACAAGGAAAGAAGCTCCTTCTCGTTATCTTTCACCAAATTTAGGTAGTCAGTCAATACCCTCCTTCCCAATCCGCTGCACGTTAGCAAAAGTTGTGTCTTCTTTTCTTTGTTTAGATTCGCGGGAAAATTCTTTAGAACTTGGCCTAGAATCTGAATGGTCTTTAACGCGGCATTTATTCTATTAAGTATATCTAATGCCGAGTTTTCCGGTTGTTTTGAAGGGACGCCTTCACTTGTATGCTGCTCGGCATCAAGGGTCTCCAGTAAAGCCTCGCGACTCTTACGAGGAGACTCTTCTGGTATTTCCAATTCAAGAACATGCTTGTGGAGCTTATTTAAGAAGAGAACGTCGTCGGTTAGAGTTGCCTCTGGGAGACCCGGATATTGTGCCGCTGCTGCATTCAAGAGTTCCTCGACAATAAATGGGTCCTTAGAAAGGTGAGTCAGAAAGAGCAAAATGTTAGCCGCCCTCTCAGTGGATAGGTTCTTTACTAATGCTTCTATTTCGGAGTGCATGTCATGAATATGATCACGCAGATAACAGGCAGTGAAATAGTAAAACAGATAGGTATGCCGAAATGAAATACGATCATTCCGTTGTTTGAAAATGTGCTGCGTAATCAGATCCTCAATAAAGGCATCGAATGAACGCGTCACTTCAAACTCCTCGCTGAACCATTTGAAGAACACTTTGACTTCCGCTATGCGTAGGTCATGGACGTTTTGCCTATGCAACTCATACGCGAACTGCGCTAGAAAGGCGCTCAGCGTATTAACCTTAATCGGAGACGTGCGGCGAGCAAGACTGGTCTTGATGAACACTTCATAGAGATAACCATGAGTGCTCGCACCCACATTCAATTCCGTCCCGGCCTCGGCCGCTTGCAAAGCCGCCAAGACATATACCGGATACGGGGGAAGAAAATTCTTTCCAATTAGTGAATTTAAGAGATCGGTGAGTGTCTCCAAAGTTTGCGCAAAGGCGATTGTAGATACACCATCCTTGTTAGATAGGAGGAGCCATCGCTCCACAATTCTATTGCGCCGCAGTTGCCCAAATGGCAAAAGTTCGTAGCAATGGAATGGCACTGCAAGGTTTACGGACGTTGAAGGGGACGATAAATCGACCACCGCTGCCTCCAGTTCGTGCGCGAACGCTATGAGGCGGAACGAGATAGTGCGAAGTTTTCTTAGGAATGCAGCCCTCTCTTCGGGTCCCAGCGGAATCCGATGGAGATTGTCGAGGATGATGATCCGTCGCGACTTCTCCACTTGCCTGAAATGCTCCAGTGACTTGGGTTCGTATTGCTCACAAAAAACGCGCTCTACTAACGCGTCAACACGGTCGTCGAAGACGGTGCAACGGACGGCATCCAGTAACACGGGGACATCTCCGCGCTCGTGCATAACCCAAAAAAGCATTTTCGCCAATGTTGTCTTCCCTGAGAAGTCGTCACCCGTAATAAGAATGCACGATTGCTCCGAGACTAATGCGGCAACGTCCTCGCCTTTGATCGTGGCTTTGGATGTCTGCTTCTGGAAGCGTATTTCGCGCAGATCAGGAAATACAAATATGTCGCGCAATTTTAATTGCCCCTTTGTGCGATGTGTAAGATTTATCTCTAGGTCGTTCAATAGTTCAGCGAAATTACATAGCAAAGGGAACTGCGTTTTGATTCTCGCAGGGTTTACTTTATAATCCTCCCATAAGAGTTCTTGTTCTACGGGATCGTGACTCCCGCTCGTGACATACAACTCGCCGTTCCATCGAAACTTGATAACTCGCCTTTGGTGCTTTCCCGTGTCGATTAGGACAACATTGAAGGCGCTGTTTGTAGAGTCGTAAGAGTCCTGTAACACGCCACCCTCGATGAATGTCGCTTGAATATGTCGATCCCGCTTCAGTTCGATCTGAGAGGAAACATGCTCGTGTCCGGTGAATATGATGTCCGAGCACGCCTCAACGCTGCTTCGGAAAACACGGGCATTGTTCGTCTCCAACCAACTGTAGGGATGGTGAAATACTGCGATCTCCAATTCTGAGGCCGAATGTTTAGATGGTAGGGTGACCTCAGGGAACAGCAGTCCACCCTGCGGATCTGGAATCATCGACATCCAAGCCGTGTTGAGCTGGCGCACGACGATCGTCTCACCACCTATCGCTATTGTGCTTTCGTAATAAAGCCGACCATGAAGGTCGGTGGTCTCATTGGGAGGGCGATCCAGAAACGCGTCGCGAAACTCGAAAAATGCACGCTGGGGTTCCACGCATACGTCAACGATGCTTCGATCCAGCGCCAACTCATGTTTTTTTAGGATAGCCCCGAGCATGACCGCACGGAGTTCCGATGGCGTGTTGAAATCGCAATCATGGTTACCGGGCACCACGACCTTGTGTATTCCGTGGGAAGGGTTGGCAGTTTCCTTGAGCTGGAAGCAAATATCATCCAGAAACTTCCATGCCGCTAAGTATTCTTCTGAATTACCGGAATAGGCCACGTCACCTGATATGATCGCTATGATGGCGTCAGGCGGATTCAATAAATTTTGCACCGCTGCGACGATCAAAGGACCTCTTCCGATGATCACGTCTTCAGGTGTCTTAATGTGAATATCGCTTAGGTGTAAAACGAGGAGTTTCATAAGGTCAGGTTAATCGCCGCGCAGAGTCTTTCAAAAAGGCAGGACCGGGCCAATAGAAACCTCGCTCACCGATCCGTTTTCCCCCAGAGGCGCGATGATGTTTGGCTATTTAGAGATCACTCATTCAAAAATTCCTAGGCAAAATTCCGTGAATCGTCAGAGGGGCGGAACCTTGAAGCCGATTATTGCCGTAGAGGTAGCACTTCCGCTTCCTCGACATCCCGCTGAATTCGCGTGAGCGACAAGCCGAGCCGCTGGAGCTTGGATCGCTCATCGTTGTTCAGCCCATTCATTGCCGCAGCGCATGAACGGTGGTTTCTCCAGCCACGAAGACCGGCGCGAACATTGCCAAGAATTGCCAGTGCCACGGCATGAACCCGGTTGAGCAGATCATCCCGAATCCGACGATGCAGTAGCCGGCGACGAGTGCGGCGTTGATCTGAATTCTGACCAGATTCAAAACAAATCCGGCTGCTCCACCGGATCGTCCAGATTCAAACCGAGGGCCACATTTCGTTCGTCGTCGCTCAATCCGTTCCACCAATCTCGGGCTTCAGATTCCGAGTAGGCGAGGAGATCGAAGTGGATTCGGTGCCACTGCATTTCAAAAAACTTTGCTCCCGCTTCATCTGCACGACAACGAATCCAGGGCACGCGAATCAATTTCATCTGCACCATTGCTCTCCAGAATCCATCCGGGATCACGCTCCAAATTGACGATCCACACGCTCGGTTTAGTGCCGAGTTCCGCAGAACCTCATCGGTTCCAATCCACACCGCTCATTATCAGCAGGTAGCACGTCCGCCGATCCATTCCAGAAGTCCGCTCAGCTCCATGTGGGCGTCCACTTCCGTCGAATGCACCGGCGCGAAGTCAAAACGTCTGGCGAACGCAGACTGATGAGCGGGAATGAATTCAACGGGTTCTTCACCCACCATCCCGATCCTCAACTGAAAATAGTGGGCTACTCCCGCCTGTATGCGGTGGATCAGGAATTCGTAGTGGTGAGGTATTTGCCAATTCAATTCTCGCGAAGCGCTCATGTCTGATTGGCGGATGCAGGATGCACGCCAGGCTTTACTCGGTTGCCCATCCCCACCCGCAGTCCGATGTTCATTTCAGCTCCAACGAATCCCGCACTGATCGGGCAGAAATCGTTGGAATCCTTTTTTGAGCGAGTTAGGGCGGAAAAATAGCAACAAAATAGCAATTGCCAATATGGATGCTCTGTAAAACGCTGGCTTCCCAAGCTGCATACGGGAGTTCGATTCTCCTCACCCGCTCCAACCCTGATAAGCACAGGGTTTCCGGGCTATTCGTCCACCTCGAACAACATAAACGGGGACAGAAACGGGAACGCGAAATTCTGGCCGAGACAGTTCGCGAAATGAGCCTTTCCGCAGAGAATCTTTAGTTTCTCATCCCGGCGGAGGTCGTCGAGATTGTGGGTGGATTTCATCGCGCGGACGAGAGCCCTTGCCCCGGTTTGGTGGACTATCAGCGGGTAAGTGTGGAGGGTAAAAAGACACGCTATGAACGAGGATAAAACCAAACCAAAACGGAAGCGATACGATGAAGCCTTCAAACGGGCAGCAGTGGAACACTGGCTGAGCAGCGGGAAGGCGGCGCGGATCGTGGGAACGGAGCTGGGAGTCAACCCGCAGAGCCTGCTGCAGTGGAAGCAGCGCCTCAACCCGCTGCCGGCCGCTCGGAGGTTCGCACGCTGGAAGTAGTCGAGACGGAGAATCGCCGCCATGGAGAGCTTCTGGAGCACCCTCAAACGCGAGCTGATCCACCGCCGCGAGTTCCCAACCCGCGCCGAGGCCCGTGCCGC
>JAYVOH010000085.1:0-15735 GCA_043758025.1 Verrucomicrobiota bacterium | reverse complement strand
TCGGCGGCACGGTGGTCCCGTTCAAGACGGATGAGGATCGCATCCTTTTCAGCCATCACACCAGCGGCGAGGCTTTGGCAGAAGAGCCGCTGAGCTTTGAAGAAGCTGGCGCGCGGGAGATGATCTTCTTTGAACCCTCCCGCACCACTGTGGGCATCGTGACCTGCGGCGGGTTGTGCCCTGGATTGAACGACATCATTCGCGGCATCGTCATGCAATGTCACCGGCAGTATGGCATCACGAAAACCATCGGCTTCCGCTACGGCTATGAAGGACTGGTGCAACGCTACGGCCACCGGCCCATTACGCTCCGCCCGGAATCGGTTGAGCAAGCGCACACGTTCGGCGGAACCCTGCTCGGCAGTTCACGGGGGCCGCAGGACATCGGCGAAATGGTGGACACACTGGAAGAGATGAGCGTGGATATTCTCTTCGTCATCGGCGGTGACGGCACCCTGCGGGGCGCGGCCGAGATCGCGAAGGAGATTGAGCAGCGCGGATTGAAAAAGGCCATCGTCGGCATTCCCAAGACCATCGACAACGACATCATGTATCTCGACAAGAGCTTCGGCTTCGAGACTGCCTTTGCTGAGGCCGTGCAAGCAGTGAAATGCGCCTACATCGAGGCCACCGGCGCGGTCAATGGCATCGGCCTTGTGAAGCTCATGGGTCGCGACTCGGGTTTTATCGCGTGCTTTGCCGCGCTCGCCGGCAGCAACGTGGACTACGTCTTCATCCCCGAGGTTCCCTTTGAACTCGAAGGCCCGCGCGGACTGCTGGAAGCCTTGCGCTACCGACTTACCAAACGTGGCAGCGTCGTCATCGTCGTCGCGGAAGGCGCTGGACAATCGCTCATGAATCGCGACGACACCGCCATGGATGCCAGCGGCAACCAGCGCTATGGCGACATCGGCCTCTTTCTGAAAGACCGCATCAACGCCTTCTTCAAAGAACGCCGCATGGAGGTCAATCTAAAATACATCGACCCCAGTTACATCGTCCGCAGCGTCCCCGCGAACGCCCAGGACAACGTCTATTGCTCCCGGCTCGCCCAGTCCGCTGTTCACGCCGCCATCGCCGGCAAGACCGGCATGTTGGTCGGCCGCTGGCACGGCTCATTCGTCAACCTGCCGCTGGAACTCGTCATTCATGGCCGTCGCAAAGTGGATCCGCGCCACGAGTTATGGCATTCGGTGCTGGAGTCCACCGGACAGCCTGCAAGCTTTTGCTGAGGGAAAAAATTTACCTCTATTCATTTCACTCCCGCTCTTCCTGCCCGGCTTCTGGCTTGGAATCCGTGCAGCACATCTCACAGGCTTTGATCAGGCCCAGTGCCAGCAGCGCGGGGCGCATGAAAGGAACAGCCACGGCGGTGATGGTGCCGACGATTACCCGAGTAGGTAAAAGATTGAGCAGCAGTCCGGCACCGAAGGCGGTGGCCACGGCTTTCACCGGTTCTTTGCGGGCGAACTCCTCGGCCTCGCGCACCAGACGGTGGATGCTGGATTCCGTGGTCTCTGCGGGGACGGGTGGGGCGGGTTGATCGGCGTTCATAACGGCAAACCCTAGCGCAATCCGACATGCGTGCCAGCGCAGATTCAATCATTGCCGCGCTCTTTTGCATTTTACAAGGCCCTGCGGAATCGTATCTCCACCCATGGAACTCGATCTCGAAGGAAAACATGCCGATCGCGCTTACGCCGTGCTCGCGTCTCTCGTCACGCCGCGCCCCATTGCCTTGGTGACCACTCTTGGCCCCGATGGCGTGGTCAATGCCGCGCCGTTCAGCTTCTTCAATGTGCTGGGAGCCGACCCGCCCATCGTGGGTTTTTGCCCGGGTGATCGCGATAATGGCACACCAAAAGATACCGCACGCAATGTGCGGCTGAATCATGAGTTTGTGGTCAACCTCGTGGACGAAGACCTCGCGGAAGCGATGAACATGACCGCCGCCTCTCTGCCGTATGGCGAAAGCGAACTCACACGCGCGGGCTTGAGCACCATTGCTTCCACTTCCGTGCGTCCACGGCGAATCAAGGAAGCCCCAGCCAGTCTCGAATGCACTGAGTGGGGCACGTTGCAGATCGGCGACAACCGGCTGATCATCGGACTAGTCAAAAGAGTTCACGTGCGCAATGAACTGTTCGATGCCGAGAAGATGCGCATTCGCAGCGAATTGTTTCACGTGGTGGGCCGCATGGCCAGCCCACACTGGTATTGCCGCACGCGCGACCGCTTTGAAATGAAGCGGCCTGATTGAAGCCGTGCGCAACAATCCGTGTTATAATCCGTCCATGAAAATCACTCTCGCATTTTTGCTTTTCATTACAGCCTTGGTGCGGGCAGACGTGTCCTTTGAGATCGCACAGTTTAAGCCCGACAACCCACCGGCGGAGGTCGAGTTGGCACAAGAGGAACGCGACGTGGAAAATTTGATTTTGAAAGGCGACGCCAGCGCGGTGGCGGGCGATCGGGAAAACGCCCTGTCGCTCTGGAGTGAGGCCTACTCCCAGAAGGGCGCGGGTGAGAAGCAAAAACGGGGTGCAATAGAGCGGCTGCAATGGGCATGCGCGGGGAAAGGAACTGGATGGGAACCGGAGCAGCCGGGACAGGCGTTCGCTTTATTCAGGCGCGACTCGTTCCTGGGAGCCAACGAAGGGCATCGCAAACAATTCATCCGCGAGTTCTGCGATGACACCGAACATAATCAACCGCACCCGGAATTCGATGCCTACGCCTGGTGGCTGATAAGAATGCTTTGGGATGACAAGAACTTCGAGTTGCTGCCTTTGATTTTCGAAGACGATCTGGCGCGGAACCACCTTTGGCTGGAGCATGTCATATCGCGTATCAGCGACTACGACTTTCTGCTCGACCCGGATCGCGCTTTGCAAGTCGTGAATCTGCTGGGCGGCGGTAAGGCCAGCGACAGCTTCAACGCCAAAATACTCGATGAAGTTGGAGAGACGTTCATGTCCGCAATCATCGACCAGCTAACTTTCGTTCAAGAGGACGAACCGGACAAATACAAGCGCACGCGCGCCGCACTGAAAAAATTCCTCTCCAGTCTAAAAGTCACAACTCTGGACTCCGATCTCATGCTCACCCTGCTGCAATGGGATGACGACAAAGCGCTGGCCAAGTTCCTCACAAAACACGGCAGCAAATTGGCGGCCATGGAACCGGAGTCCAAGAAAACGCTACTGAAAATGTTAGGACGTATGTAGGGCTGTCCACAAGAGTCCGAGATGGACGAGTTGCTGCGCAGCGGTGACATCAGTGCACTGGCAGGAGACCGGGAGAAAGCAAAGGCACTCTGGGGCAAGGTCCGAACTTTGACGATTGAAGGAATAGTGCCGAGACCAGACGCCTTGGAACGGCTGCGATGGGCGCGCGGCGAGAATGGCACAAAAGCCTGGGGAACGGAGAATCCCGGGCGGGCCTTTGCCCATCATATGCGCGATCAGTTTCTTGGAGAGGGCGAGGCTCACCGCCGTGCGATGATCCGTGAATTTTGCCGGGACAGCGATCACAACGAAAGTCACATAGAGTTTGACGCCTACGCCATTTGGCTGCGGAAGGCGCTGCCAAAAGACCCGAATCTCGAATTGCTGCCCCTAGTGCTGGAGGGCCCCCTTTCCGACAACCGACAATGGCAGTCGGGGCTGCTTGGCTATCTCACCAGCGATGAGAATTTCCTTGATCCTAAACGGACCATCAAGGCCATGCAGATACTGGGCTTCCTGGGAGACACAAGGAGTTTCAACGCGCGACCCTTGGATCAAGATGGAAAAGAAACGGCCATGGCCAACATGATATCGGGCTTTCGAAACATGAGCAGCAGCAACCGTCCGGCGCTTGAAACCCTGAAAAAGCACCTCAACGAATGGCAACCGCACACATTCGGTGCCGACCTCGTGCTTGCTCTGCTCGATAAGGACCAAGAAAATGTGCTGGCTGCATTTCTAACAAGATACAAGGCGGATCTGACAGGGATGAATCAGGACCGACGCAATCAAGTGCTTGGATTGGTCATAGCGAATTTGAAGGACTATCCAAACACCGAGGAAATGGACGATGCCATCGTGGCCGCCTTGCGCCCCCTGCTGCCGGAAGGTGAACTTAAAACGAATAAGCTGGAAGAGCAACTGGCGGATTTATTATCTCCCGATAAGCTGGTTGAAGCATCCGACCTACAAGACACATTCGGTGGACTAAAATTCCCTGCTGCGATTGCCGCCGCAAACCTGGTGGGCAAAATAGCGCTCAAACACGCTGACAGGGCGGCTGCAGGCATGAAGAAAGCAATAGCGCTCATGCACGAATCGCCTTTTCAAAACGATCCCTGTCGTCCCGCATCAAGAAAACCTGTGGCTGAATTCCTCAGACAACTTTGCAACAAACCGCACATGTTTAACATCTGCCTGAAAGAGGCGGATGCTTCTGGTATTTTGGCCTCCGATGGGGGAAATGACTGGCTGGAAAGCTGCATCCGAGAACAGTTTACGTTAATCGAGAGTTACGATTTGGACAAACCGCAGGAATTTCGGATAGTGGAGTGCTACTTTGGAACCGACAGCATATTTGTAGGAGATGCGGCAAATGTTCAGCCTATTGCAATATATTCCCGAAGGCACCCTGCGGGAAGCGCCCTTAGCGAAATATGCAGTCAAATTCGCACGATCGACTCCGGGACTGGGATGCATTTGGCGAAAAACATCCTGGAACTTTTGCGCGAAAGAAAGCCTCGGACGTTTGGACTGGAGCTAATTGAGCTACTGATTAGTAGCGATGACAAGGCCGCCCTTGATTTCATTCGAAGACACTCGGGCGATCTTTCTAAGATACCCCTTTCGCGCCGCCCGGGAGTCCTGGCTGCGCTTCGTAAAGCAAATAACTCACTCAAGTGGCCTGATAATATTGATCCTGAGATAAGATCTATTTTAAGCCCGCTACTTGATCTCGATCCCGCTGAAGTGGAAAGACAGTTCCAGACGTTCATCTCCGCCAGCTCTCTTGCGTCCATTAACCATACGTCGCAGTCGTGTGTCATTACCGCGCAAGTCTTGTTACAGCCGCTCGTAAAAATCGACAGCGGCAAAGCCAGAGACTTGGTGCGCAAAGTCGATAATCTGCTGAGGGAAAGCGATCCAGACATCACAAATTACGTCATGGAATGGCGCGAGGCAGCAGCGGGCATACCTGAGCTTTTCGGGTTCGTTGTAAGGGAAATGCAGGCCCGCGGCGAGGATATAACCGGCGGCTGGATACACGAGGTGTCATATAACTATCATCCAATGGCCTCACCTGAGCGCGCCATTACTCTGTTAGAGTCCGGATTTTTCCTGTGTGACGCATTTTCTTTCCGCACCTTGGCCGAGTATGATGATGGTTCCTTTCTCAACAGTCTCATCAGGGACATTAGGGACATCCGCATTAATCCTCGAACCAAGGCGCATGTTTCCGATTATCTGCAGCAGTTAAATCCAACCTTTGGCGTCGATCTTGTGAAAACCCTTTTGGAGGACAAGGCGGCGGGCCTGCTGAACTTCATATCCACTCACGGTTCCGAACTGACCAAAATGCCGCATGAATATCAATATGAAATTGTCCGGTTGACGGGACTTCGCCGAGGCTCGTGGCTGGCTCTGGCCAATATCTCAGGAGAATGGCGCGAGGCTTTGCATGACGTGATACCGGGGCACAAAAGATGGGTGACCGAAAACTGCCAACTCCAGCTTGCCGCCGCCAATCCCGATGACATTGCATCCCGCCTCAAGAAGCAAGATCACAAAGGGGTGCTTAAGAATATTTTTGAGCCGTTCGTGTTTTATCTCTCTGAGATGATGCTTATCGACCCCATGGAAGGACGCAAAGCTTTCGACAAAATGCTGGCAATCTCCCGCAAGACCGACAAGAAGCTTGAGGAAGACTGGGAGGCTACAATATATTTTTTGAATTTATGCTCGGCTTACCCCTCGCTCTTCCGTCCTTGTTTTGCGGCAGTTAACGGAGACAACGGAACTGAAATATCGAGATGCAATTTATTGGAAGAAATCATGCTGAATGTGCAAGCCAGCCCACTGGATTTTTTTAACACGATGGATGCCGCTGGGTTCATTGCTGACGCTGCAAAATTTGATGGGTCACTTTCATCACCCCTATCAAACGACAGAATTATTGATGATGATAAGAGAAAGACTGCCCCCACTATTTTCCTCCCACAAAAGGACCTAGTTCTTTATAGAGTGCTCACCTATTTAACTGATTCAGACAACACCCGAACTCGAAAACTTATCTACGCCAGTCTGGCCAAACACCAGCCACGCACTTTCGGCATTGATATGATTCAAGCCGTGCTGGATGACAATCCGTCCAAGACCGCGCCTATTTTTTACAAAGCCCACGAAGTTGACTTCGCCCGACTTCCGGAGGCATCGCGCGGGCCGGTGGAGGAATTGCTTCGCGCTGCATGGCCGGACATGCCGAAGCTTCCCGGAGCTAAATAATCATGATCCGCGCCCGACGTAGCTGGGCTCATTCGCATTTGAATTTACCGCCTTCTGGCGGATATATTCCGGCATGAATTTTCGGCTGATTCTCACGCGCCTTGTCCACGGCATGACCGTATTGAAATGAGGTGCCCCGATTGAAGCCGTTCGCCACAATCCGTGTTATCATCCGTCCATGAAAATTACGCCCGCACTTTTGCTTTTCATCACAGCCTTGGTGCGGGCAGACGTAGCCCTTGAGATCGCACAGCCTGAACCAGACAACTCACCAGGGGAAGAGGTCATCGAACTACCGGCGGGTCTGATTTTGAAAGGCGACGGCCGCGTCCTGGCGGATGATCGGGAGGAGGCCCTGTCGCTCTGGGCTCAGGCGTATTCTCACAACGGCGCGGGACACCAGCAAAACAGTATGCCATAGAGCGGCTGCAATGGGCGTGCGGTGGGACGGGCATAGGATGGGGACCGGAAAAACCGGGACGGTCGTTCGCTTTATTCCGCCGCGATTCATTCTTGGGCGCCAATGATGCCGCGCGTCTTGGTTTCATCCGCGCTTACTGCCACGACATTGATCCAGAGCAAGCGCATCCGGAGTTCGATGCCTACGCCACGTGGCTGCAGGCAATGCAGCCCGAAGACAAGAACTTTGAGCTGCTGCCCTTGATTCTCGAAGGCGATCTGGCGGGCAACCACAGCTGGCAGTCGCAAGTCCCCACGAATATCAGCGCCTACGACTTTCTGCTCGATCCGGATCGCGCTTTGCAGGTTGTGAAGTTGCTTGGCAGCGCTTGCGGAAACTTCAATGCCGAGGTGCTCGACGAAGATGGAGAGCAGACGTTAATGGGCAGGATCATTGACAAGTTGTCTGCGGTTCGGGATGGCGATCAGTGGGGCGATCAGGACAAATACAAACGAACACGAGCTGCGGTGGAAAAGTTTCTCGCCAGTCTAAGAGTCACCACTCTTGACTCCGATCTCATGCTCACTCTGCTGCAATGGAAAGACGACAAGGTGCTGGCAAAGTTCCTGGCAAAACACGGCCCCAAACTGACCGCTATGGAACCTGAGCCTCTGCAAACAATCCTGCAAATGTTAAAGCGCATGGAAGGTTGTCCACAGGAGAGCATGATGGACAAGATACTCTATCGCGGCGACGCCAACGCGCTGGCCGGAGATCGGGAGAAAGCCAAGGCCCAGTGGGGCCAAGTGATGATTCTTTCCCCTACGGGCATCGTGCCCAGAGACGACGCGATGGAGCGACTGACCTGGGCGCGTCCGAAGGGCAACATCGAAACGTGGGGGCCTGAGAAAGCGGGACAGGCATTTGCGAATCACATGCGCGAAGCCTTCCTGGGCGCGGACCCCGCGGAGCGTGAGACCTTGATAAAAGCCTACTGCACGGGGCCTAATGAAAACGGCGAAATCCGGGCGAAGTTTGAGCACTACGCCCTGTGGCTCAAAAATCAGTTGGCGAATGATAAGAATTTGGATCTCCTCCCTTTGATCCTTGATGGCGAACTGGCCGACTTCAAGCCTTGGCTGGCAGAGGCGATCACGCAACTCGACGACTACGACTTTCTCCGCGATCCACAGCGCACCATCAAAGCCATGCAAATGCTGGGTTTCCTCGGTGACACCAAGACCTTCAACCCACGGCTCTTCGGTCAAGATGGAGATCATACAGCGATGGCCTTCATGATGGCGGGCTTGCGAGGTATGTATGACGGAAACGACAACAAACAACGGGCGGCCTATGATGCCGTCATGAAATATCTCAAGGCGCTGCAACCGCGCACCTTTGGTGCCGACCTCGTGCTTGCCTTGCTGGAAAACGATAGCGCCGTCAGTGTGTCCGCTTTTCTCAAGGCGCATGAAGCAAACATGGCCCAGCTACCCGAAGCCACCCGCCAGCCCGTGTTAGATATGTTGCGCACGGCATGGCCGAAGATGCCGGAGCTTTCTGCGGGAAGTAAACCGTAGCCCAGACTAGCGGAACCGGAGAAATCTCACAGCACCCGGATTTCCGCCGCATCGCTCCACTGGCCGGGCTGGATCATTATTGTCAGCCGCATTTCAACGACAAGGAATGACGACACTCTTGTCGTCATATACCACCCAAGCCACTGGACGGCAAGAGTGCCGTCCCTCCTTGGAAGAATGCGCTTTTCTATGCGAGCCTCAATAACGCAACCGAGCACGGTTTCATTCTGCTGGCGAAACCCCTTGGAGCGCCGGCGTTCTCGCCGGCTGCATTAACGAGGGACTTCCGAGCCGCCGTGGACGGCGGCGCTCCCAGGAATGAGCCATTGATGCCCCAAGTGCTCAAGCATTACCCGATCCCACACCATAGTAGGGTTCATTCGCGTTTGAATTCACCAGCTTCTGGCCGACACATTGAGGCATGAATTTCCCCCGCTTACTCGTTGCGCTGGTCCCGGTTCTTTTGCTCGCCGCGTGTGAGACTTCCCCGCCCCAGGTATTCAGCGGTCAGCAAGACGGGCCGTTCCGCCTGGGCGAAGATGTGCTCGCGGGGAATGGCTTTGATCTGCTGCGCGGCAAGCGCGTGGGCTTGATCACCAATCACACCAGCGTGAACGGCGGAGGAACGCTCACCCGCGCGGCCATGATTCGCGCCGGGGTGCGGCTGGTGGCGCTCTACGCGCCGGAGCATGGCATTGACGGCAGCATCGTTGCGGGCCGACACTTCGGCTCGGTGCGCGACCGGGTGACGGGCTTGCCGGTGTATTCGCTTTATGGCGACACGCGCAAGCCCACGCCGCAGATGCTCGCGGGGATCGATATGCTGGTCTTTGATCTTCAGGACATCGGCTGCCGCAGTTACACTTACATCAGCACCATGATCGTGGCCATGCAGGCCTGCGCGGAGAACGGCAAGGAGTTCACCGTGTTGGATCGCCCGAACCCGCTCGGCGGCGCGCGCGTGGAAGGCCCGCCGGTTTCCGGCGCGTGGAAATCTTTCGTGAGCCAGATCAATGTCCCCTACGTTCACGGCATGACCACGGGAGAACTCGCCATGATGGCCTGCGGCGAAGGCTGGGTGATCCCGAGGCCGCATCTCCATGTCGTGAAGATGCAAGGTTGGAACCGCAACATGCTCTGGCAGAACACGGGGCTGACCTGGCACCGCACCTCGCCGAATATTCCTTATGCCTCATCGCCGCTGAACTATGTTGCGACCGGCATCCTCGGCGGCGCGGCGGGCGTGGATGTGGGCATCGGTTCCGAGAATCCCTTTGGCTACGCCGGGGCCAATGGCATCAATGGCGCGGAACTGGCGCGCCGTTGTCAGGGGTTCGGATTTCCCGGTGTGAGTTACGCGCCCTATTCACGCAGCGGGGCAGAAGGCGTAAGGCTCTCGATCAATCCGGGCACGCCGGCGAACGTCACAGCGCTGGATGTCTTTCTCCTGGCCGAGATCAACCGCATGAAAGGCGGCACCGTTGTCCGCAACATGCGCGGCGACCAGCTCTCTCTTTTCAACAAAGTCTATGGCAGCGATTCCCTGCGCGGCGATCTGCTGCGAGGGCGCTCGCCAGCCAGCATCGCGGCCTCGTGGCGCGGATTCGAGGACGGATTCCGGGCAAAGCGGCAGAAGTATTTGTTGTATCCGTGATGAGATGATGGCTGGATGGACATAACAAAGCAAAACATGGCCACTAAAAAAGCATCCAAGAAGAAAGCCGCGCCCACGAAAGCCGCGCCCAAGTTCGAAGCCGAAGTCATGGCTCGCGCGGCGGCGACTTATGCGGACAACAAGAAAGCGGAAGACATCGTCATCCTCGACCTGCGCGGCATCTCGACCGTGACGGACTTCATGGTGATTTGCAGCGTCGCCTCCATGCCGCAACTCCGCGCGGTGCGCGATGAAATTTGGGACGAGTTCTCCGAGAATCACCAGCTCAAGCCCATCGCCTCCGACACCAATTTGGAAAGCCTCTGGATCATCCTCCACTACGGCCAGGTGATGGTGCATGTCTTCCTCAGTGAACGCCGCGATTTCTACGCGCTGGAAGATCTCTGGAGTGACGCCCCGCGCGTGGATTGGTCGCCGCCTGCGCCGCCCGCCCCACCGAAGAAAAAAGTCGCAGCCAAGAAGGCAATCGCCGCGCCCAAAAAGAAAGCCACGCGGAAGGTCGCCAAGAAAAAGGCGGCCAAGTAAATGAACAAAAACGCCCGACAGTCGCTTATCTTCATTGGAGGTTTCTTCGGTGCAGGTCTAGTGCACAGTCTTTTGCCACCCGGAGACATCTGGATTCGTGCGGCCATCACCGCCGCCGCTGCCGTCATTATAACCGGACTGCTGCTGCTGCTTCCGCACCCACCAAAGGCATGACCGGGTCATGACGACTTTGCGGACTTGATTGGCACTTACTGGTGAAAAAGGCCTGCTGTGAATGGCGAGCACGTTTCGCGGCGATTCTCGCAATCGTCGTTTGTTCCCTCGCGCAGCGCTGCTAACAGTGCGGCGCATGAAGGTCGAACTTATCAATACCGGCACCGAACTGCTTCTCGGCGATGTGATCAATACCAATGCCGCCTGGCTGGGGCGGTATCTTGTTGAACTCGGGCTCACCGTGGAGCGCAGCGTTTGCGTGCCGGATGGCATGGCGATCCGCGAGGCACTTGATGAATCATGTCGTCGTGCAGACATCGTGATCGTGACTGGCGGACTAGGGCCGACTTCCGATGATGTATCACGCGAAGCCGCTGCCGAGGTTTTTGGCCTGCCGATGGAACCGGACGCTAATGTCCTGCGGGAGTTGGAGGAATGGTTCGCCAAACGCGGGAAGTTGGTCAACGAACACAATCAGCGTCAGGCAATGGTTCCAAGAGGAGCGGAGGTTCTGCCAAATCCACATGGCACCGCGCCCGGTTTATACTTTCATCCGAATCTCGGTCAGCCAAAAAATCTGCGCTGCGTGGTGTTTCTCCTGCCGGGTCCGCCGCGGGAACTAAAACCGATGATGCAGAACGAGGCCGGGCCGCGACTGCGCGCCTTGCTGCCGGGCGCGGAAGATCGAGTCTGCCGCTATTTCAAATTCACCGGGCTGGGCGAGTCGGAGATTTCGATGATCTTGCAAGAAAAGCTGGAAGCCATCGTTGGAATCGAGATCGGCTACTGTATTGGCAAGGGCGATGTGGATGTGCGTCTTTCGGGTTCAGCGCATGCGATTGAACAGGCCGCACAACTTTGTCACGCGTTGCTGGCGGAGTTTTTAATCTCGGATGACCGGAAAGTGCTAGAGGAAGTTGTTGTGGATTTGCTGGCGCAGAAGCACGAGCGCGTTGCCATTGCCGAATCCTGCACCGGCGGATTCATCGCGCATCGGATCACGAATGTGAGCGGGGCGTCGAATGTATTTGCCCAAGGCTTTGTGACTTATGCGAACGAGGCCAAGACTCAGCACCTCGGTGTTCCGGCAGAACTCATTGCCGAGCACGGTGCCGTGAGCGAGCAAGTCGCTGCGGCAATGGCGGAAGGCTGCCTGCGCGTGAGCGGCGCAGATCACGCCCTCGCCATCACTGGAATTGCCGGACCAACGGGCGGGACTCCGGAGAAACCGGTCGGCACGGTTTTCATCGCCATCGCCTCGCAAGATGTGGCCACCGTGGTGCGGAAACGCTGGTTCCGCGGCGAGCGTGAATGGTTCAAAACCCTGACCAGCCAGACTACATTGGATTTTCTTCGTCGTCGCATGTGCGGTTTCTCGATTCCAGAGTAGAGTGACTGTCGGCCCGGGAGAG
Source organism: Verrucomicrobiota bacterium (assembly GCA_043758025.1). Lineage (GTDB taxonomy): Bacteria > Verrucomicrobiota > Verrucomicrobiia > Verrucomicrobiales > Verrucomicrobiaceae > VFKE01. The sequence goes on along the minus strand of JAYVOH010000085.1, from coordinate 3,460 downwards.
ACATTCCCGGGCCTGCGTAAAATTAATCATGGTCGTTCCGCCAACCAAACCCACAAAGGGCATCCATCCGGCCCGCATCAGCAGTCGTGCCCATATGAACAGGCCGGCATGGAAAATATTATTCAATGTGTTCCTGGTCCTTGCGTTGACTTGCCTCGCACATGCCGACGTAAAGAAGAAGGCTGATGCGAAAAAAGCAAGTGACCCTTATGCACCCGAAGTGCGTGACATCAGCGCCAATTTCGTGGCCGGCCAGTCCGTGGAAATCGAACTGGCCGCGTCGGTAGGCTCGCTCAAGCAGGTGGAGTTTCTCATCCGTCAGGGTCCGCAGAACGGAACGCTCTCCGCAGTGCGTCCGCATCCTCGCGACACCAACAAGGGCATCGTCACCTATACCCATCGCGACCGCAATGCGCCGCTGGCGGATCGCTTCACCTTCGCGAGTCGTGTGGATGGCGGGCCGATGTCAGCGCCCGGCACGGTGACGCTGACGGGCCGGGGATTCGAAGCCAGAATGGAAATTTTGGAGGTGTCGACTGCGAGCAAGGTTTTTCCCGGTGGTGAATCCTCGATCAAGTTTTCAATGAAGAACAGCGGTGATGCTCCTTTTTCCAGAGACATGAAATGGGAGACACCCTGGCGAGGACCAACGCAGATTGAATTAAAAGCAGGCGAGAAGGCTGATTTCATGATCGTCTTCAAGCCAGCCCAGACAGGGATATTCCGCTCTTCCATCGAGATCCAGCCCGGCACAGAGTCCAGCAAGCTGCTGCTATATGGCGAGTGTGTCCGTGCGCTCACGGTGACCCCCGGGCGTTTGATGCTTGCAGTAAATCCTCAGACTGGCGCACGGGAAGGAACTCTCACTCTCGTTAACGGACGCGCTGAATCTCTGAAAGTCGATGTGCGCGCGCCACAGCGACTGGAAGGCAGCGCAACCATTGCCGTCCCAGGAGCCGGCAAGTCCTCCGTGACCTTACGGCTGCCAGCGACAGACGTTAATGCGTTCCGGGGTGACGTCATAGTTTCCACTGTGGAAGGGCCGGAAACCATCACCACTGAAGCCGATGCCAAGGGACAGGAATTGCGCATCGAGGCACCGGCCAATGGCAGGCTGGAATTTGGTAACATCGAACAGGGTGTCACTGCTCGCGACGAGATTCAGCTTCGCAACTCAGGAGGCAAGACCGCCATCGTGGAAGCGCAAGCCTTTCCACCGCTGGTCGTAACACCAGCGCATCAGGCCCTGCGAGTGGAACCGGGCGCCAGTATCAGTTTCGCCGTGTCGTTCAAAGCCGGGCAGACAGGACCGTTTCAAAGCGAAGTCCGCATAGCTGGAGCCGGGTCTGTCATTCGCATTCCAGTGGCAGTAAACGTGATCCCTTCAAAATTACCTCCAACACCAGAGACGAAGCCACCGTCAACAGCCACCAAGCAATCGAAGGCTCCGGACCTGACTCCCGCAAACAACGAAACAACAATGGAGACACTCACGCCATTGCAACAGACGGTCATGGGTTATCTGCGCTCCAAGGGAATGCCGCTGCCGAAGGACAAGATTAATCCTTATCTGGAGCGCGTAAAAGATGTGCGCGTTCTCGACCGCTCCCCTTCAAGCATTTCCATCACCTGGAAAAAACCGGAAATCATTCCCGCCAAATGGGAGGTTGAAGCTTCTGTATTAACCTACGAGTCCGAATCCAACTCCTTCCTCAAGCTGTGGAAAACATTAAAGACATGGGAGCCGCTCCCGACTGATTCCGACAAGGCGGGCATCCGCTTGCACACCCTCCCGGAAGCATCGCAAATCGAGATCCGCATCATGGGGGTTGATCGTGACGGCAAGTATTCCGAGCCTAGTTTGCCCATCATGCTGGAAACCCTGCCGGCCTGGGCAATTCCCTCCTGGTTTTGGTATCTGCTGGTCGTCGTCGCACTGGTGACGGCGATTTATTATCTCATTCGTATTCGACGCGGTGACTTCGCCAAATAGAACGCGCTCCCGATAACCGCGTGTTTTTTTGCGTTACGATTTTCCGGGTTCGATTTTCCAAACCTTCATGCCGCGCGCTTCATAGTTACGCAATGAAGCCGGATGATCCAGCGTGCAGGTGTGCACCCAGACGCGCGAGGGGTTCATGCGCCGCGCCTCCTTGAGGGCGCTGGTGAGCAGCGCTCCACCGAAACCACGTCCAAAGAACGGAGGCAGCAATCCGAAATATGCGATCTCAATCTCCGATCCCGGCGCGCCATGCAATTCGTAATAACCGGCAGTCGCGTCGTCGCAGGTTGCAACAAAGGTCCGCAGCCGTCCGCTCCCCACATATTCACGCCACTGCTCATCAGACCAGCCCCGCTTGTCAGTCCATGACCAAGCCTCGCCAACACTGAAGTAGAGCGCGCGATTGATCTGCCATTGCGGCGGCGCGCATTCGCGAATCTCAAAACTGGGATCGTCACAAGTCTTCGGCCTCAACTCACCAGCCTCCCGCATTTCGAGGTAAGTGATGGTAACCTCCGGCATCAGTCAGGACTTGGGAATCTGATTCAGGGTGTAATACATCACATCGTGCAGCAACGGCTTGCGTTGACGATCCAACAAGCCGGGCAAATGCAACTCATGAATGTGACCGGGCACAAGCTTGTCCACGACCAGACGCACACTGAGACCGTCAGGGCTGACGACAGCGCTGACAATGCGCTCCTGAGTCTGATCCACTTCCGGGCTGCCGTAAACCTCATGGTAAATGTGGGTGAAAGTTTCCAGCGTATAACTCGCGGGATTCGCGGCGGATGCGGCGTCTACTGGCGCGGTGAAACGCAAAACAAATCCGTCCGGCTGAATCCGCGTCGTCAGAATTTCAAATGGCGTCACACCGGTCCAGTCCATCCGTTGCAACGCGTTTTCTGCGAGGCCGCGCACCGGCCAGCCGCGCTTGCTGCCGCCGACAAAAATCTGACCGCGCGGCGTAAGAGTGCCGCCGATGATGCCGGTGGTGAAGCCCTGCCGGAACGGATAGCACGCGCCTTGATAGACGCCGTTCACCTTCTCCATTTCCGCGCGCATGATGATGCTCAAGGTGTAGTCACCAACGAAAAACTGTCCTGTAAATGGCCCGAATTTTCCATTCGACGCATCGAGCATCACTGCCGACGCGCTCTGTCCCATTTTTTTGTAAGGGAATACGACAGCGGGAGGCACCAACTGCGGGATACGCGCCGCATCGAGATACATGCGTCCATCACGGCCATCGGTCGGTTCAGCGGGGCGTGGTCCCATGTTGGGCGCGTGATCATACCAAGAGTTACCGATGGGATGCCCCATGAAACCACCGGGCTTGAGATGCTTCAGCGAGCATGCGCCATTCCACGGCCCCTGGCTCTCCGCATAAAAAGCGTCGCCCTCGGCATTGAAAGCAATGCCGCCGGGACTGCGCAACCCGCTGCACACCGGCTCGGA
>JAYVOH010000084.1:0-15836 GCA_043758025.1 Verrucomicrobiota bacterium | reverse complement strand
GCCACTGCTCGCATCGCTACGCTCGCTCGCAATGCGCTGCGCGCATTTATCCCTCTTTGAGTGCTACAAAGCGTCCCGCTTTGATCGCACCGCGACACCTTTTTTGGGATTGGCCTGGGTATGCCAACCAACCGGGTTATGATAAACTTTCGCCGTCGTCCTTGATCTCCAGTCCCGGCAGGGGCCGCACCTTGTCGGCATAGCGGTCAAAACGGTTCGAGAGAATCAGCAGGGTGGGTGCCCAGAGGCCTGCGAAAATACCGAAGCGCTCCACGTGGGCTTTTTGCTCGGCGTCTTCGCCATTGAGGAACCACCAGATTCCGATCGACAGGGCGATGGAGATGATGCCGAATTGGAAACAAGCCGTGCTCAGGGTGCGGCAAACGTGCCGATTCATGAGGCTATGATTCTAACGGAAGGCAAAAACAAATCCACGCATGAATTGTTATTTTGTTTGCACTGGCAGCGGACGGCAGGAGTCTGCCCCTCATTCGCAAAAGCACCCCGAGCCATGAGCACCCCATCCAACGTCGTCAGCATTCATCCTTACTTCAAGGCGCACCCCGGCAAGCTGGAGGCCGCCAAGGCGTTGCTTCCTGAGTTTGTCAAGATCACCGCAACGGAGGCTGGATGCCTCTACTATGACTTCACAATTTGTGGCGATGTCATCGCCTGTCGCGAAGCCTACGATGGCGCGGAAAGCACGCTGGCCCATTTGGGGAACGTCGGTGCTCTGTTGCAACAGCTAACACAAATGACCGACCTCACGCGATTGGAGCTTCACGGCCCCGCAGCAGAACTGGAAAAGCTCAAAGGCCCGTTTGCCGACCTGAATCCCTTGTGGTTTGTGCAAGAGTGCGGAGTCCAGAAATGAAGCCATGACTGTGCGGGCATGAGACCGCACAGGCCCGGCTGATCCGGGCATCAAACCGATGAGCGTCCACTGATCATGGCCGCCAGGTGTTCGCCGATGGCGAGCGATGCGGTGGCCCCTGGTGACGGGGCATTGAGCACATGGAGCTGGCCTGGAACCTCCTCGAAGAAGAAATCAAACACCGGCTTGCCTTCATGATCGATCGCCTGGGCGCGCACACCGGCACCGCCATGGTCGCTGAGGTCTTCGTCCATGATGTCGGGCACGAGGCGCTGAAGGTTCTTGAGGAAGATGCTCTTGAAAAGCGAGTTCCCCAGTTCACTGATGGCTGCTTTCGGATAGCGCACCAGAAATTTATAGAAGCCGCCGAACGTGGCGAAGTCCATCACATCGCGGAGAGAGAAATCAGTCTTTCGATACCCTTCGCGCTTCGTGGCCAGCACCGCATTCGGCCCCGCTTCAATGCCGCCGTGGATGAGCCGCGTAAAATGAACGCCCAAAAACGGGAAACGCGGATCGGGCACCGGATAAATGAGGTGGCGCACCAGACGCTCACCCTTGGATGAAAGCTTGAAATACTCACCCCGGAAAGGCACGATCCGGCAACGGGGACGCAAACCCGCCATGCGCGCAATGCGGTCACAATGCAGCCCGCCGCAGTTCACGATGAAGTCCGCACGGTGTTCACCTGATGTTGTTTGCACGACCTGCCGTGCGCCGTCCCGGGCGATGCCCGTGACTTCTGCATCCGTGATGACGCGGCCACCTTGCTCAACGATGAGTGCCTTCATGCGCTGGGCCACCGCAGGATAGTCCACGATGCCCTCCTCCGGCACCAGCAATGCCGCCTTCCCACGTGCGAAGGGTTCGCGTTCCACGATCTCCGAGGGGGACAACCAGCGCAATCCCTGCAGGCCATTGGCTTCTCCGCGTTGATGCAGGCCCCGCAAGCGTTCCACCTCTGCATCATTCACAGCGAGCACGATCTTGCCGCATACTTCATGCCTGATGCCATGTTCCTGGCAAAAAGCGACCATGGAACGGATGCCGCTCACGGCCAGCGTCGCCTTCAGCGAGCCGGGCTGGTAATAGAGACCACAGTGGAGAACGCCAGAATTGTTGCCGGACTGGTGCCTGGCCACATCCGGTTCTTTTTCCAGCACCACGATCTCATCTGCAATTCTGCGTCGTTGCGCCGCCAGAGCTGTGCCCAGGCCCACCAGCCCCCCTCCGATTACAACAAGTGATTTCATTCGCCCTGCACTTAGCCCAAAGCAACGGATTGGCATCTGGAAATATGCGCCATGACAGGGGAAACTGGGATGTGACGGATTTATGGACCAAAAATTTTATATTGGCCACTGGGGTGCAATCCTCATCCAGCAATCACCTTAATTTTGTCCTGCGTTGGCGGACGAAATACGATATGCGTGACACCTCCTATTGCTGCTACAACCAGACTGATTGACAAGACCACGAAGGACACCGCCAGCGCGCGTTCCTTGTCGGTGTTTGCCATCACCCCAAGAAACAACACGACCAAATCGAGATCTGCCAGCGTCGCGGAATCGACCTGCACACCTGCCTGCGCGTCATGCTTACGCGACTGCCGCATCTGACCTACTGTCAGATCACGGACCGTCATGACGTGCTCAGGGTGTCGCTTACTGCCTGGCTCTGTCACGTTCACCTTTTGCGGGGCAGGCCATATCTGAAAGGGTTGCCGCTCCGTGACAGCACCCCCACCGAAGCCGGCATTCAACCGGGTCAACATTGAGGACGCTATTATATGGATTGCTGGCGCGAGTGCGCGCGTTTGAAGTGGTGACCGCATCTTGCGGTCAATGTTAGCTAACCAGCGCAAACTTCTCCTCAATCAGGCGCTCCAGTTCGGCGATGAGATCCTCGTTATCGAGCTTGGCGATCACGTCTTCGATGAAGCCGGTGGCGATCAATTTGCGCGATTCATGGTCAGTAATGCCACGCGCTTTGAGATAGAAAAGCTCATCCTCGCTGATCGGGGCACAGGTCGCACCGTGGCTGCATTTGACCTGGTCGGCATTGATTTCAAGGCCGGGCATGGACGCAGCCTCGGCTTCGTCGCTGTTCAGCAGGTTGCGGCACTTCTGATAAGCATCGGTGTAGTGCGCACCTTCCTCGACCTGGATGAGGCCGGCGAAGACAGTCTTCGATTGGTCGTAGAGTGCGTTCTTGTAAAGCAGGTCGCTGAAGGTGCGCGGCGCGATGTGGTTTTGCAGCGTGCGCATGTCCACGCACTGGTCGCCGAAGGGCAATGATACGCCGAGCATCTCGCTGCGGGCGCCTTCGCCGATGAGGTCACTCACGGTTTCATTGCGGCTGAACGCACCGCCGAGATGGAGTTGCAACGCCTTGACGGAGGCATCGCGCCCCACTGTGGTGGAGGAAATGTTTAGGGCACGCGAGCTGAGCGACATCTCCTGCGCATTCACGTAGGTGATGCGGCTGCCCGGGCCGGCGACGAAGTCGGCCACGGCGATGCTGGCGCAGCTTTCATCGCGCAATGAGCCGTGATGATCCACCACGGTGACCTGCGCGTGGTCGCCGGTGACGATCAGGGTGTGTGGGAAGATGACGGCATTCTCGCCCGTGACCCAGTGGAAGACTTCGATGGGATGTTCGATGACGACATTCTTCGGCACGATGACCACTGCCCCGGCGCGGACGTGGGCGAGATGGAGCGCGGCGAACTTCTCGGAGCCGAGATCTGCCTTGCGCTTCATGAGGTATTGCTCCAGGACATCGCCCTGCGTGCGGAGGGCTTCGTCGAAGGGGAGGCAAATCAGACCGTGTTGCGGGCTGCCAGCCCGCATCCCGTCCCCGACGGTGGGCTGGCAGCCCACAACACTGGAATGCACCAGCACGTCATTCAGGAAAATAAGCTTGGCAGCGGTTTTGGAGAGCCCAATGGAACGCGCGAGCGCTTCCTGCTTGTCAGCTTCACTGGGATCAGCGGCGATCTGAAAAGTTTCCAGGGCCAGTTTCTTCGCGCTGGAGTAGCGCCAGTGTTCGTCTTTGTTTCCGGGAAGCGGCAGCGATTGAAATTCATCCCAGGCCGCATCGGAGCGCTGCTGGAACCAAGCGGGAGCGCCGTTCAAGCGGTTGGATTGCGGCACGAGTAGAGAGTGCGGAAGCGAAGAATTGTCCACTTTGGATTCGGTGATGGGAGCGGCGACTGACATGGTGAATGAAATCTGGCTAGACTGGCTAGATTGGGCCTGCTATGCTTCGGTTATGAAAATGGCACCAAAAGCCGAATGGCAGCTCCAGGAAGCAAAAAATCGTTTCAGCGAGGTGGTGAACCGGGCGCTCAAAGATGGTGCGCAGACGATCACACGGCATGGAAAACCGGTGGTGGTCGTGCTGTCGCAGGAGGAATTCCGGCATCTGGCACCCCAGAAAAAGAAACCTTTCGACTTGCTGACCCACTTGCTTGCCTGCCCCGAGAAAACTCTCCATAAACGCATTTTCCGAACACCCGGCACCGCGCGGGGTATGGAGTTATGAAATACCTGCTTGATACCATGGTGGTGAGCGAGCCGACCAAGCGGAAGAAGGAGTCGAGAGTTATCGAGTGGCTCAAAGAGCATGCAGCATTCTCCGCAGTTTCTATTCTTGCGCTCGGAGAGATGGAGCGAGGTATCATCAAACTGCCTGACGGTGTGCGAAGAAGAAGGTTGATGGCATGGTTCGTTGCGATGGCTGAGGGTATGGACGACGAAGGGCGCGTGATCGGGATCAGCCGCGAGCTGATGAGCAGTTGGGCGGTCGCCTACAACCGCGAGGAGCGACTTACGAAACGAAAACCGCCTTTTGTGGACACACTGATGGCCGCAACCGCCGAACTGCACGGCATGACCATGGTGACCCGCAATGTGAAGAATTTTCCGGCCAGTTTGCCGGTCATCAATCCCTGGGATGCGTGAAAAGTTGGTCATCATCGCAGTGACTCAGCCTACGCTTCCTTCCATCTCCAGATCGATGAGCCGCTTCAGCTCGACGCTGTATTCCATGGGGAACTCGCGGACGAGGTCGTTGATGAATCCGTTGACGGAAAGGCTCATGGCCTCAGCTTCGCTGAGGCCGCGCTGCTGCATGTAGAAGATCTGCTCGGCGCTGACCTGGCTGACGCTGGCCTCGTGCTGGGTGGCATGCTGATTGCCGCGGACGTTGATGGCGGGATAGGTGTCGGTGCGGCTGCTGCTGTTGATGAGCAGGGCATCGCATTCGGTGTTGTTTTTGCAGCCCTTGAGATGCTTTGGGATATGGACCAGGCCGCGGTAGGTGGCGCGACCTTTGCCGATGCTGATGGACTTGCTGATGATGTTACTCGTCGTTTCATCGGCGGCATGGACCATTTTGGCACCGGTGTCCTGGTGCTGGCCGGTGTTGGCCAAGGCGATGCTGATGACTTCGCCGCGCGCTTTGCGGCCTTTCATGATGACACCGGGATACTTCATGGTCAGGCGGCTGCCGATGTTGCAGTCGATCCATTTGATCTCGGCATCTTCGTGCGCCAGGCCGCGCTTCGTGACGAGGTTGAAGACATTGCTGCTCCAGTTCTGCACGGTGACGTATTGAATCTTCGCGCCCTTCATGGCGACCAGCTCGACCACGGCGCTGTGCAGGGTGGCGGTCTCGAACTTGGGCGCTGTGCAGCCTTCCATATACATCACCTCGGCGCCTTCATCGGCGATGATAAGCGTGCGCTCGAACTGGCCGAACTGCTCGCTGTTGATGCGGAAGTAGGCCTGGAGCGGATGCTTCACTTTCACACCGGGCGGGATATAGATGAACGAGCCGCCGCTGAATACGGCGCTGTTGAGCGCGGAGAATTTGTTGTCACCCGTGGGGATGACCTTGCCGAACCACTTGCGGAAAATTTCAGGGTGCTTCTGCAAAGCCTCGCTGCTGTTCAGGAAAATAACTCCCTGTTCTTCGACGACTTTCTTCACGTTTGAGTAAGCGGCCTCGGAGTCATACTGCGCCTCGACGCCCGCGAGGAATTTGCGCTCCTGCTCGGGAATGCCGAGTCGGTCGAAGGTCTTCTTCACGTCGTCAGGCACGTCGTCCCAACTGCGCTTCGGCTTCTGGCCATCGGAGAGGTAGTATCGAAACTGGTCGAAGTGGATGTTCTCCAGGTCCTTCGTCGCCCAATGCGTCGGCATTGGCTTTTCGAGAAACGTCTTGAGACCGTGCTTGCGAAATTCCCGCACCCAGTCGGCGTCATTTTTGACGTCGGAGATGTATTCAATGGTCTTCTCGCTCAGCCCCATGCCCGCGTCGAATTTGTGCTGCTCGGGGAAGCGGAAATCGCCCACGCTGTCAGCCCTGATGTCGGAGATGTCTGGAGTTTCGGTGGTCATGGGAGAAGAAGTTATAAGTTATAAGTGAAAAGGGTAAGTTAGGCGGCATTTGCGAGTTCTTCCTTGGCCCAGTCGTAGCCTTTTTCTTCGAGCACGAGCGCGAGTTCGGGGCCTCCGCTGTGGACGATCTGACCGTCCACCATCACGTGGACGATGTCCGGCTTGATGTAATCGAGCAGGCGCTGGTAGTGAGTGATGACGAGGAAGCCTCGTTCAGGTGAGCGCATGGCATTGACGCCTTTGGACACGATGCGCAGGGCGTCGATGTCGAGACCGGAATCAGTCTCATCGAGCACAGCATACTTCGGCTCCAACATCATCAACTGGAGGATTTCGTTTCGCTTTTTCTCGCCACCGGAGAAGCCTTCGTTCACGCTGCGGGCAGTGAAGCTGCGGCTCATCTCCAGCTCATCCATCTTGGAATACATGCGCTTGTAGAAGGCCACGGCATCGAGGTCGTCGCCTTTCGGCAGGCGGGCCTGCAACGCAGCGCGGATGAAATTGGCGTTGCTCACACCGGGGATTTCAAAGGGATATTGGAACGCGAGGAACAACCCGGCTCGCGACCGGGCATCCACTTCGAGTGCTAGCAAATCAATGCCATCCAGGATAACGGTTCCCTGCGTGACAGCGTATTCTTCATGGCCCGCGAGCACTTTGCTCAGGGTGCTTTTGCCGGAGCCGTTTGGCCCCATGATGGCATGGACTTCGCCGGGCTTGATCTCGAGGGTAAGTCCTTTGAGGATTTCACGGTCAGGAATGCCGGCGTGGAGGTTTTCGATTTTGAGGGACATGGGAAAGACAAGGATGAAGACGGAAGAATAAGGGATGAAATTTAGTGTAAGACATTCGTCTGTTTCTTCGCACAATCGGGGCAGAGGCCGTGAATGGCGACGTCCGTCCGCGTGATGCGCGCGCCGTTGGGCAACTGCCAGAATTTCGCCGGATCGAGGTGGGTGATCGGCAGCGCGTCGCTCACCTTGCCGCAGGAGTCGCAGTGGAAGTGGACGTGCTCGTGCAGGTTCGCGCAGTAACGAGACTGCGAGCGCTCCACATGGACTTGTTTGATGAGGCCGCTGGTGGTGAGGTGCTCAAGGCAATTATAAACGGTCGCCAGCGAGATGTGCGGCGAACGGTCTTTCACCCGGCCGAAGACATCGTAAGCCGTGGGGTGGTCGGTTGATTCCGCCAGCACCTGAAACACCTCGCGGCGGTGCGGCGTCAGGCGGAGGTCCGCCCCCATCACCGCAAGACGACAATCCAAGGCACTGGCTTTGGGCGTGGATTTGCGAGGGGCAGGAGACATGACTGGTTATAATTAGAACGGTTCTAAATTGAATCAAGACGCATTTTAGAACTATTCTAAACCTGAAAGTAACTCAGCAACTGCCATTTCCGGTGTTTTGCCACTTTGCGACCAAGCGAAACTAGAGTTAGAGTCGCGCACGAATGAAATTTGGACTCATCGGTTGCGGTAAAATGGGCGGCGCGCTCCTGGCGGGCGTCATCAAGGCGAAACTCGTCAAAGCGGGGGACATCTCCGTGTTCGATGCCATCTCAGCCGCATCCGCAGCGATGAAAAAACTGCATCCTGCGCTTACGGTCTGCGAGAACGCCGCAGAGGTTGCGAGCCGGTCTGATGTCGTCATTCTCGCGGTGAAGCCGAAGGACATGAAAAATCTCCTTCAATCGATCGCGGGAAACGGCAAACGTAAAACGGCAAACTCGTTGTTCCTCTCCATTGCCGCCGGTCTCACCACCCATCAACTCGAAGGCTGGCTCGGCGGGAAACATCGGGTCATCCGTTCCATGCCCAACACACCGGCGCTAATCCTGCAAGGAGCGTCCGCTTTCTCGCGCGGAAGCACCGCCACCGACGCGGATGCTGCCACGGCTCAGTCCATCCTTGGGGCGGTGGGCATTGCCGACGAAGTCCCGGAAACTCTGCTGGATGCTGTCACGGGGCTTAGTGGAAGCGGCCCGGCTTATGTTTATAGCATCATTGAAGCCTTGGCGGACGGCGGTGTTCTCATGGGATTGCCTCGCGCCACGGCGCTTCAGTTTGCCGCACAAACCGTCGTCGGAGCCGCGCAAATGGTGATCCAGACTGGCGAACATCCTGCCGCCCTGCGTGACAATGTCACCAGTCCTGGCGGCACCACCATCGCTGGTCTTGAGCAATTAGAGAAACACGGACTGCGCCACTCGCTGCTGCAAGCCGTGCGCGCGGCGACCGAGCGGAGCAAGGAACTGGCGAAGTAGGTAATGCGTGCCGCTTTACAATGTGATGAGTGAAGCCGGAGGCGCACCTACTTGTTCCATCCGCGCAGTTTCACATGCACCTGTGCGGCCTTGCCCATGTAATGATCCATTTTGTAATCAATGGCCGCCTTGATCATGTGCTCCTTCGCCCTGTCAGTGTGGCCGAGCGCCTCGTGATAAAGGCCCAGATAAAGATGCGCGTAGCAGAGTTGATTGCGGAGATCCACGCTGCCCGCATTGCCATTCTCCGCAGCTTTCATCACGGCTCCCTCGTTGCCTTTGCCGGAGAAAAGTTCATGCACTTCCTTCATGGGAACGCGCGCATCACCTTCGATGGAGATGAGCGCGAGGCGCGCAGCCTCGACGTTCTCCGCGCGGGCGACGCAGATGAAGTGCCACGCTGCATTCTCGACATCGTGAGGATTCACGGTTTGATGAAGTTCAAATTGCTCGCGTCCCTTTTTGAACTCGCCCGTGTAGTAAAGAGACATGCCGCGCTGCCAGAGTTGCGGCGCTGCTCTTGGGGCAAGTTCGATGACCTTGTCAAAGTCAGCGACGGACTCCTTCGGCTTCGCGTCGTAGAAGAACTGGATTCCGTCTCGAAAGCAGGTGTCGGCAGTTTTGTCTTCCGCATGAAGCACACAGCCCAGGAGCAGCCCGATGACGAAGCGAGAGGCGGCGGGCAACATCTTTGCCACCACCCACAGCAGCACGATAATCACCACACCCAGCGCCCCCCAGAGCCAGGGTGAACCGACGCTGGAGTCGCTGGATGTTTTCACTTCCGCGCGCAAAACTTCCACGGTTCCCAAGGTCGCATTCTGTTTCTGTGCGTTTAACAATTCCGCGCGCACCAGCTGCAAATCATAGCGTGGGGCGTAGGCGAGGTTGTTTCCATAATAGAGAAAGACCGAAGCGGAGTCAGTGATCTTCGCGACCACGACGCTGACGGGATGATGCACCTGCACGTTTTCGATTTCGATCGGGGGATTGTCGCCATTGTCAGTTTCAATGTAGAAAACTTCCGGCATCCGCACAGAAGTAAACGACATGGCAAGCTCGCCATCCCTGCCGCCCGCCCGCTCCGTCCAATGCGCGGAGCCCAGTTGCGTGCGGTATTCGTTGCCCATCTGGTCTTTCGTCTTCGCCCAAACTACCAGAGTGCGCTCAAACAGCGGCGTCGGTGAGCTGAACGTGAGCTGGGTCACAGGCAGACCATCAAGCGGCATCGTCACCCGCCACACGGAGGCAGTTGGGCGCTTGGGATCGCCGTCCTTCGCCAGCTTGGGTTGCATGGTCCGGCTTGCATTCGTGTGTTCCAGGAGAAAGGGAATCTGCTTCTCATTCTGAATCAGTCGGAGATCGCCGAGCGAACTCTGGGAATGAGCGAGCGTCATGGCGTCGAGTTCCACGCGGATGACTCCCGATTGCCCGTTCGTGACGGGCTTGCGGAATCGCCACTTAGCGAGATCAATGTTCGCGCCCTCCGGTTCCACATTCGGCAGGGTGGGCGGTCTTTTGTAATTTGGATTGGCTGCGAGCTTGCCGGGAAGGGCGGTCGCGGCATTGACATGACGCAATTGTTTGCCCAGTGCCTCAATGTCATATTTGGGAGCGGTTGCATCATCGTTTCCGGTGAGGAGCTTCCACATGCCACTCTCCTGGGCGAAAAACACAAGTGACACCGGACTGCGCATGGCTGAGATGCCAGTCACATGAAGCGGCGGGCTGTCACCATTGTTCACGGTGATTTTGATTTCTGACACAGGCAGAATCTGATGAACCGGAATTTCCACCATTTCGGCACCAAGCCCGTCATTCGTGGTCACGCGATAAATCGAAGCGGCGGCGACAGCGACCGAGGAATTCACGCCATGGTCGTCAACAACATAGCTAACGATGATGCTCCTGCTGAAGACCGGATCAGTAACAGCCAGACGAAGACTCGATAGATGTAGTTTTGCCGAGCCCAATGCCACAGTGTATTCAGTCTGGCGGGGCTTTTCTTCCGTCCGGACGATGATGGCCGCCTGCGGCGTGGTGACAGGTTTTATGTCAGTGAATTCGACGCGCGCGGCGGTGAACGGGATGGGCTGCGTGCGGTTGTCGTCGATCGTGATGCGCAATTTGCCGTGACTGGCGGAGGCGAATGGAATGCGCAGTTTGCCCGCCCCATCCGGCTGGTGGAAGACCACCTCATTTTTTGCAATGTCGTTCCACTGTGTGCCGTCTGTGCTCGCCTCCACCCGCGCGGCTTTGATGAAGCTCGCCGCCGGGGTGTCGAGCACCACGGCTTCAATGGCATCGGTGCTTCCGGTATCAAATTCGATGATGGTGTGGTTGCTGGAGATGCTGGATTTGAAGTCGCGCACGGCGGCGGAGCGCGCGGGCATCAGGTTCGCGCGCTCAATTACGAACGGCGATTCCACGCCTGAAGGCGAAAGGATCCGCAAGTCCACGAGATAAGGAGACGATGCGTTAATAGTTTCCGCCGGCAGCTCCAGCCGCGTGATGCCGGGCGCGCTGACAGTGAATGCTTGCTCTTGCTGCCAGGCAGTGGTGTCGATGGCATGTGCCTCCGCGATGACGAACGCGATAGCGGATAAAATGGGGAAAATCTTCATGGCATTACTTGGTTTCGGTGCGGTCGAAGAAGCGCTGATAGAGGAAGGAGGCCGCGAGCGCGATGATGGCAACACCGATCAGCGCGGCGATGCGATAGATGCTTTCGAGGCTGGCGAGATCGTGGAAGAATACTTTCAGCAGGGTCAGGGCCATCAGACCGATGCCCGCATACCTTGCGCCGCGCGCACTTATCCAAAAGCCAACGATGAGAAGCGTGAGCGCAAAAAGCCCCCACGCAATGCTGTAGGTCATGTCGCGCCCGAGATTGTTGCCCGAGAACTCGACCATGGTGAAGCGCGAACCCATCGGAGTGAAGTAGTCGGCGATTTCGATATTCAGCAGCCAGAAGAGCAGCACGCCGCCGAAAGCCCAGAGCACGCCGCGCGCATTGATGCTACCCAGTTTGTGATTGGGTTCCTTCAACCACCAGGCACCGAGGAACATGGCGACGGCGCTGATACCATAGGAATAGAGATACCAGTTCAGAATTGGCACCGCACTGCGCTCGTGATACTCCAGCACCATCGGATTCACCGCGAGCCGCGCGAAAGCGATCCCCAGCAGCACGATGCCGGTGACGCGCAGTCCCTGATGCGGCACGCGCAGGAAAAGCCAGATGAGCGCTGCGCCTTCCAGTGCCCAGCTCAGGGTGAGCCATTGACGGTCGAACTGGATCGGGAAGATCAGCGTGATGAAAAGCAGCGTCACACCGCCGAACCATGCAAGCTGGCCGTTGCGCGCGGCGCCTTCAGAGTTCACTCCACGCAGCACAGCCAACAGGCTGATGATGGCTGGCACCGCAAAGAACGCCGGAATAAGGCCGAGCTTGTCTGCCATATCCGGGAAGGACGATTTCACCGTGACGAAAACCAGAAAGAAATGTCCGATGGCTGCCACTGCTGCGGTTGCCCATGGCAAGACAGTCTGGCGAAACGTGTTTCTGAAAAAGAATGGATACAGAGCAAAGAGGGCATACACGCCCGGATACCAGTAGAGCGCAGTCCAGGGATGTTCTGGTTGAAAACGTTCACTATGCCAGGCACCCTCCAGCGCCAGCATACAAGCGAGAGCCGTGAAGCTGAGCGGCGTAATGCGCGCGATCTTGGCAAGTCCAAGCAGGAGCAGCACCAGAGCGAGGCCCAGTCCAAAGACCGGTGCGGGGTTCTGCACAGGAAGTCGCAGCGTGGCCATGATGAGCAATACGAAGGGAAGCGCGGCGGACATCACTGGTAGTGACGCGGCGACTTGATCGTTCAAGCCCGCCTTTTCACCGTCGCGCTCCAAGGCCGTGGGATAGCGGCGGGTCAGCCAGCAACCCGCGATGACAAAGAATGCCGCGAAGCCTCCGAGCACGAAGAGGAAAGGTGCCAGGCTTGTGATTTCCGCGGGCACTTTCAGCAGCCACGCCAGCGCCACCCCGAGCGTGAGCACCAGCGCCACGATCACGGGAGCGAGCACGGCTGTGGCCACGGCGACCATGATGGCGAGCACATCCACCAGCAGGATCGCGGGCCAGACCATGAACGACACCACCGGCAGCGAGAGCACCGGGAGCAGCATGAGCACCAGGGTAAGCGGGGGGAACCAGGGGCTGAACGCGCCTTGCAGTGCGAGCGCATTGTTCGGTTTCAAACGCTGCCAGACCACGGGGAATACGGAATGCAGCACACCAAAAATGAAATACACCGCGAGCGCGCTGCCGAGCATCTCCGGCTTGAGTTTGTTCATCGTCCAGACCGCGAGATGCGCGAAGGTTGCGAGGCCCACGATGAGCTGCGCCAGTCCCAGCTTCGGTTGAATGATGATGCCGGCGAGCACGCCTGCATTGATGAAAAAGACGAAGCCATAGAGCAGCCAGACGCGGTCCGTGATCGGGGAATATTCGAGGAACAAGAAGGCAAAGAATAACGCCGAGCCGCAGAGGGCCATCGCCGCGGCACCGGGATGCCGATCGCCGCTTTCATCCTGCTTGGTGCGGAACGCTGCGATGAGGAAGAGCATGATGAATGACGCGAAAATGGCGATGGGCGTCCAGGTCGCCGCACCTTCGAAGTAGTGGCCGCGATGGAAGAATTCGCCGAACCATGCGATTTGCATGAGAATCGTGCATGCCGCGCCGAGTGATGCCAGGAAGAACCATCTCCGCACGCGAGCGACCATGAGCAGGCCGATGTCCAGCAGCGCGATGTAGCCGAAAAGGCCGAGTGGATTGTCGTGACCCGTGTTGCAAAGAATGGGCGTGAGGAAGCCGCCGAGCATCCCGAGAATCGCGACGACCAAAGCATTGAGCCGCACCGCGAGCAGGAAGGCGGTCGTGGTGATGAGCGCCATGAGCCCAAAGGCGACGAGCGCGCCGCGCGGGTCTCCGCCAAAAAGATGATAGATGGAGTGCGCTGCAAAAGTGACACCATAGAGAATGAGTGTGCCGGAAGCACACAAGGTTTGTGCGAGCACCCGGTATTTTTCCTGCCGATGAAGCATGACGCCGCCGGCCATCACTCCTGCACCAACGATGAATCCGATGGCCACCCGCGCAGCCGGTGGAATCAGATTGTGGTCAAACGAATACTTCACGAAGAAAGCAATGCCGAAGAACAGGGCGAGGCCGCCCAACCAGGCGAAGAGCTTCACGCCCATGAACTGCTCAAGGTTCAGCTCCGGCAGCTTGAAGGCTGGCGGCTGTTTTGTGGCCGTAGGGATGGAGTGTGACACCGGCTCCACCTCGTGAGTTTTGCTTGCTGGTGGAGCGGCATTCGCCGCAGCGAGCGGCAGCGGCGGTGGAGTGGCGCTTGAAATTTTATCACGTGGGAACGCAGGAGCGCCTGGAATTGGCGGAGCATCTTCTTGCGGAAGCGGCTTCAGTTTTGATGCTGTTTCGGCTGCTTTGGGAGTCACTGCGAGATCGGCTGATTTTTCGCGCAGCAACTCGAGTTGAGTGATTTTCTGCCGCATCTCGCTCATCTGAATGCCCATGGCGCGCAGTCGTTGGTGAAGATCTTCCGCAGCTCGTTTGGCGTTGCCGGATCGCGCGAAGGCGGCTATCGGTAGGACGAAAACGCATACTATAAAAATGAGTCCGATCAGGACAGAAACGGCTTCCATATTATGTATGATGTGATGTGGAGTTGAGTTTCTAATTTCAAATGTTGCGTCTTTGGAACCTCACCGTTTTTCCACCTTCACCGTGCGCTTGAGCTTGAGCTTGAGCGGCGCTTCAATTTCCGCCTTGGAACCTGGCTGGCCGTTAGTGCCTTTGCCGAAGGCGCCGCTGTATTTGAACGTGCCGGTGAATTCCGTTACAATGTCAACCAGGTCGCGCAAGCTCCGATAGATGTTGCCGTTGACGGTGATGTTCAGGTTGCCACCATTCTCGAGCACACCGATGAAGTGGCCCTTCACAGTGATGTGGGCGCATCGTTCGCCATTGTATTCGGCGACTTCTTCTAATTTGCATTCGAGGTCGGCGTCGAGTGGCAGGGCGGATTTTTTGAGGGCGCGAAGGTCAGGCTTCCAACTTTCGCCGACACGATGTGGATTGGGGCCGAAGATCAGGCCGAGGACTTCGGTGAACTCGGTGTAGCCTGCGAACTGCTTCAACGCGGTGGTTTCAGTAGCGTCTGCTTTTTGTTTATCGAGGAGGAATGTCCAGTGACCGTTTGCCTTCTTGCCGACGAGTTTCTTGCCGAGAAGATGTCCGGCCACGTCCTTGGGCTCGCTTTGAGTGCCAATGGTGAAGCGGATGTTGCGGCTGCTTTCTGCGACGGAGACTTTTTGCTGGTCGGCGGTCACGATAACGCGTTCAAAAATGTCATTGATCATGGCATTGGCCGAGCCAGCCAGCGATTGCTTGCCGATACCGAGCGAGAAGGTGCCGTTCTCCAGCTTGATGACGATTTCTTCGCGCAGCGTGAGACCGGCGCGGGGCGGGCTGGTGTTTGACAAGATAACAGACTGGCCGGGTGCCATGCTGGTCATCAAGACGAACATGGACGCGAGAAAAACGGATGCAGTTTTCATGCGTGGCAACTAGCCATGACACGGGCGGCAGGCAAACGATTACGCATGCTTGACTCGGCGCGCCGCGCGCGGAGACTGCGCGTCGATGCCGGACGCCGCTCTCATTGCGAAGGATGTGCACCGCCACTACAAGCTTGGCGGGCATGACCTGCATGTTCTGCGCGGAGTGTCACTGAATATCCAACACGGCGAACGGGTGTTTTTGTGCGGAGCTTCCGGCGCGGGGAAGACGACACTGCTCTATGTGCTCGGCGGACTTGAGAAGCCCAGTGCAGGGGATGTCTTCGTTAATGGCCAGCCGATGTATGCCTCCTCGTCAAATCAGCGCGCACAATTGCGCAACACGCAACTTGGCTTCGTCTTCCAGAACTATCATCTGCTGCCTGATCTCTCGGCGCAGGAGAATGTGATGCTGCCCTCGCTCATCGGCGGCAAACCAGCGCATGCGCGGGCCAAAGAACTGCTGGCGCGTGTGGGACTCGGGGAGCGATTGCAGCATCTTCCGACGGAGCTTTCCGGCGGCGAGCAGCAGCGCGTGGCCCTGGCGCGAGCGTTGATCAATGACCCGGCGATCATCCTCGCTGATGAGCCTACGGGAAATCTCGATGCGGCGACGGGACGGCAGATCATGGATTTGCTGTTTCAAATCGTGA
>JAYVOH010000083.1:0-5848 GCA_043758025.1 Verrucomicrobiota bacterium | reverse complement strand
CCGGAGGTATAAACGAGAAAAGCGACCGCATCGATATCGGTGAAAATTTTCGGACACTCCACACGGCTGCCCGTGAGATGATTTTCCACGCGCAACATTTCTCTGATGCCGAGCTGCGCGGCCGCTTCGTCATGCGCGGCGTCCGAAATAATCAGCGCCGGCTCCGCATCCATCACCACCTGCTGCAGTCGCGCCGGCGGATCACCGGGATTCAAGACCACGACCGTTCTACCCGCCTTCAACACCGCCAGCATCGCCGCGATGAGCGGGGCATCGTGCGCCATGAAAAGCGCGACGCGATCTCCCGCTGCGCCACCGCAGGAGAGCAGCGCGCAAGCCAGCCTGGTCGCCGCCTGATCCAGCTCACCGTTAGTTGGCTGCCACGCGCCGGAGGCGATCGCGAGCCGCTGCGGATGGCGCTGCACTTGTTGCAAAAAAAGTTCGGGCAGCGACCGCGCCGCGTCCGCGTCTTCATTCCGTATCTCGCTGGCAGACGTCATGGAATTTTTTTTTAAAGCCCGACGCCATATCTCGTCTGGGGCCGCGTGTAAAAGTCCCGGTCAAAACTCCCGTGCTCGGGCGGCCCGACGCCGGACGACTTCCATCCGCCGAACGGCACATCCACTTCCGCGTCCGCAGTGGCGCGGTTGATCTTCAGAATGCCCGCCTGCGCCTCGTAGAGAAACCGTCGGTGCAATTTAGCCGATGTGGAGAACAGCGCCGCTGCAAGTCCCTGGCGCACGCCGTTGCAGAGCGTGATGGCGTGATCCCAGTCATTCGCCGTTTGCACGACGAGCACCGGGCCGAAGGTTTCCTCCTGGACGAGGTCGCAAGCCGGGTCATCGCAGCAGACGATCACCGGCGGATGCCAGGCCGAACCTTGTCCGTCATCAAGTGGAGCAAAATTTGTTCCATGGGATTGAATGACACGGATTTTTTCAGACGCGCTCCGTTCCAGCAGTGCCGCCACCCGGTTGCGTTGCTGCGCGCTCACCAGCGGCCCGAGGCGCGTCTCCGGCAACAGCGGATTTCCCGCCGGCAGCACCGCTGTCGCGGCAGACAGCAGATCAAGAAATTTATCATGAACCTCACGATGCACGATGACACGGCGGTTTGCCGTGCAACGCTGGCCCGCCATGCCGAATGCGCCTTCCGCGATCTGCCGCACCGCATCGCGCAGGTCGCAGTCCGGCCAGACGATGGCGGCATTATTTCCGCCCAGCTCCGCCTGAAGCGGAATCCGCCGCCGCGCACAAATCTCCTGCGCGCTGAAGCCCGCCGCCGACGATCCGGTGAGCGACACTGCGTCCACGCCTGCATCCGACATCAGCGCCTCGGCTGCGGAGCGGCTGCCCAGCAAAATGCAGACCGTATCTTCGGCAGCACCGGCCCGCACCAGAAGATGGAAAACCTTCTGCGAGATCGCACGGGCCAGCGGCGAGGGCTTCCACACGACGGTGTTCCCGCAGAGCAGGGCGGGCGCAATTTTCCCCAGCGCGATGTAAATTGGATTGCTCCACGGCGTGATGAGCGCCACCACACCGTGCGGACGGCGGCACACCGTCACGCCCGGCATGTCAGATTCATCCGCAGCACGTCCGATCCTTCGCATGACCGCGCGGAGCATCGCCGCCGTGCGCACGGCTTCCGTCCGGCCATAAAAAACCGGCTTGCCCATCTCTCGCGCCATCTGCTCCGCAAGGTCATTCGCGTGTTCTTCCAGCAGGACAGCGAGCCGTTCCAGCATCGCGCATTTCTCAGCGTGATCCGTATCGCGCCAGCGGGAAAAAGCGTGGCGGGCGCGCGCAACGGTTTCAGAAATCGCTGCCTCCGGCACATCCGCCGGGCCATTGCCACGCAGCAACATGATCAATTTTTCCACATCGGCGAAACGCGCCACGCGGCTCGCCAGATAGCGCCGGGTGATCGCACCATGCACAGGATCGTCACTGCCGACGGCATCTTGCGCGATCCATACGTCGAATCCGCGCTCGCAGGCGTCCAGTGCCGTTTGCCGCACGCAGGCATGGAGATGAACTCCTGCGATGATGATGGTGTGGGCTTTTAGCTCCCGCAGTTGTGCTTCGAGATCTGGATTGGAAAACGCACTGAAGCGTGTCTTGTGAACCACCCGTTCCCCATCGCGCGGCTGGAGGGATTCCGGAGGTGCATGCCCGGGTGTCCCCGCTTCGCAAATCCATCGGGCCGCCCGCTTCCAGTGCGGCATCCGCCGGTCATCATCACGCGACACCGTCGTCCAGACATGAATGACAGGCATGGCAAGTTCGCGGCAGCCATGGACCAGCGCAGTCGCACGTTCCACGATGTGACTGCGGCCTGGTTCCAAGCCGGGCGCTGCCAGATAATCGTTCTGGAGATCAACCAGCAGCAGAACCGGATTCATCATGGGCGGCATCATGCAGCAGCCGCAGGCCGTGCCAATTGGGCAACGGCCTCCGCAATTCTCCGGCCCATGTCCCGGGTGCCAATCGTCCGGCATCCCGCTTCCGCGACATCCTCGGTGCGCCAGCCCGCCGCCCACACGGAACGGACCGCTTGCTCGATCCAGGCCGCTTCCCGCGCGAGGCCGAAGCTCTCCCGTAGGAGCATCGCCAGTGAAAAAATCTGTCCCACAGGGTTGGCCCGGTCCTTTCCCGCCAGGTCATAAGCCGCGCCGTGGTTGGTTTGATAAACCGCATCGCTATTGGGTGTGAAATTGCCGGAAAATGAAAGTCCGCGCGATCCGAGCAGCACCGCGCCGAGATCCGCGAGCACGTCACCGCAAAGGTTGGGCGCGGCGATGACATCGAACTCCGACGCGTGCTGGATCAAGCGGTAGGCCATGTGATCCACGTCCACCATGTTGCAGCGGATGCCGCTGGCAGAGGCCACATCTTCAGCGCATTCCCGCCACAGGGCACTGATGCCCGGCACCCCCGAGTCCTTGCAGACCACTGTCATCAAGCTGTGGCGCATCAGGGCCAGTCTCGCGGCCGCACCTAAAAAACGGCGCACGGTGGCTTCTTCATCCACGAATGAATGTTCCACGAAACGCCCTCCATTCGCGCTTCTGCCCTCGTGCGACTTCCCTTGGTAAATGCCGGAGACATTCTCGCGCACCAAAAGAATATCCGTGCCGCGAACCGCTTCCGGTTTGAGCCGGCACGCCCCCAGCAACTCGGGGGAAGTCACAAGCGGGCTGATCTTAAAGAACAGATCAAAGCGCTTTCTGAGGTCATACACATAGCGTCCTCCGCCCGGCCCGCTGAACACGGTGCCGCCCTTCGAGAAGATCGCGCGACAAAAATCCACCACATCGTCAGACAAGGACTTTCCATGCTCGGCCTCGGCATCGCGTCCGATCGAGCCTCCGAACTGGACATCGAACTTGAGGTCTGCACCATCCTCAAGCGTGCGCAGCACCTCGAGCGCGCAGTCCATGATTTCCGGGCCGATGCCTTCGCCACGCAGCACGCCAATCGTCAGCGAGACATCCCGACGGGAAGAACCGCCGGCCCGCACGCAGTCGCTCCAGCAGAGCGAATGTGAAGAAGGTATGGTTGTGCTCATGCGGCCCATTATCTTCGGATCACCTTCATCGATCATTTGTCATGGCAGTTCCGCAGAACTTTCCTTCTGTATTGGAGCCGGTGGTAAAAGTGCGGAGGGTATTAATAGACGTGATAAAATAGGATTGAAGTGCTCCGGCAAACTAGCGTGCAAGCCGCGCGCATCAACGAATTCGTTGCATGTTGCGTGCCGCATCCGTGATAGACGGCTGGCTCGACATGGCGACCGGTTTAAAATACGCGTTGATCGATGACAAGGCGAACCACTTCATCCTGACGCCCGGCTTCACCTTTTCCATCCCCTAGGAATGCTTACTTTTTAACTTTCGCGGGAATCACGCGCCATTTGCCCTGTGTGAATTCGCGCGCGGTGAAGACCCAGACAACGATTTTTTTCTTCGCCCAGAAATCGGGATTTTTCGCCGTGGCGCGTGCGACCTCAACGCGCGGGCCATCGGAACCACTGCCTCGTATGGAAATTTCTTCGACGGCGGCGGGAAGGTCAATCTGGAGATGATCTATGAAGCCTGCCCGTGTGGTGACCATGTCGCCTCCCTTGCGGAAGACGAGCAGATGGCTGTCACCCATGACGAGCATCGCGCTTTTCGGATCGCTTTCGAGCGTGCGCACTGTTTTGCCGTCCGGCGGCACAGCTTCACCGGCGCGTTGCAACGGAAGTTTTTCCTTGGGCACAGAAGACTTCTGCGCTTCTTCGATCAGGTCGCCATGAAACTCGATGGTAGCTTCCGGCAGTGCGATGAGATCGGCCAGCGAGTTCCCGCTGATTTCTTTAATGCCTTTGTATTTATCTGCGACGAGCTGGGCTGCAAGTTGGGCGGCATAGGGCGACCAATGTGAATCCGTGGCGCAGTAGAGTTGCTTTTCAGGATGTTCTGCGCGCTGGGCTTTGAAGACACTTTCGAGGTCGAGCACATTCACGCCTGCCGCTTTGAGTTTGGCGAAGAACGCGCCCATGCTGGGCACAGTTTTCGGATCGATTGTGTCTTTGAGTTTTTCAGGATAGATAGCGGCCTTGGCAGGAACGGGCACGAGGAGCAGCTCCACGCCGAGGGCCTTGAGTTCCTCGTGGTATTTCACGATCGCCGGCAACGGATCTGTTTTTTCGACGTTATCTTTCGTCATGTCAGCGTTCGCCAGATCGCCCTTCGCCAGATGTTCCAGCTCTTTGCGGAGGAAGAACCAGTTGACGTCCTGCCCCTGCACGGCCAATGGCTTTGCAGCCTGGGTTCTGTTGAGGATGCCTTTGACGGCATCGGTAAAATCCTCGGCGGGTAAAGGGGGAACCAAGGACAGAGAAAGGAGGGAGAGAAGGAAAATTTTCATGTGATTGAGGCTTCTGGCATCCGCAGATGCGGCGGGGCGAAGCGCGGGCTTATGTAGGCGTTCTGCCGCCGGTGCGCAATGCTCATGTGCGCAGTTCTGACGTTGCGTGATTCGCTCAAACGAGCCACTGGATGGGACGAATTGAAAGCCGTGACCAAGCTCCTGCCAAGCGCACACGCATCGCTCAGCTGGTGAAGTATGCGTGGGCGGGAATACGGCAATCAAAACGGCAACCGACGGATGGATCTCAATGCCTTGCAGAACGTGGCCATCGCACTGTCACAGCCCGGCCAGAAAGCAGAGCTGAATGTGTTGGCGCTGGAGATGCGGCCTTAAACAGAAGGCAAAATCCATGGACTCCATGGCTGCCCGACAAAACTTTAACTCACACACGATGCCCTTGTCACATTATCAATCAGTCCCGCGCGATGCAGACACTTACGCTGGATGAGTTCCTGCTGCGGCCCTGGAGCGGTATAAAAAATAGTATGGCCGTTCCTATGAGGTTATTTTTCCGTTGCGCGAGATGCTATGGAGCGCACGCGCCCTCGCGTGCTGCCCTTTGCGCCCCCGCGAAGGGCCTGACGCAGCCCCAAGAACCTGCTTCCTCAGGAGACTTTCGCAGGAAGTCCGCGAAGGCGCAGACTCCGGCGCGTGCGCGGCGATTTCTTCCCAGGTGCCTTCTAAAACTTGTGTCATGGTTTTCCCTCCCCACAGGAAATTTTAACGCACTTCGTTCTCAGTTCGGCAACAAATCGCCGATGAGCATGATGCCGCCGACGCGCATCGCGGTGCCGTCGTAGCGTTTTGGGTCAAAGCCGGGCTTATCTTTTTCTTTAGGGAAACGCTGATTTAATCAATGGTGCAAACTACATTAAAAAAGAGGTTGCGTGGTGGAGTAAGCTGGCAGGCATGGAACGACAACAGAGTTTTGC
>JAYVOH010000082.1:0-5875 GCA_043758025.1 Verrucomicrobiota bacterium | reverse complement strand
GGGATTCTTGCCGCATTTATGCATGGCCTTACGCTTCTCTTCGTCGCTGTAACAGTAGTAGGTTTCCTTCTTGTTGCGCACACGGAACAATGGAGTCGTCAGGATGTGGAGATGGCCACGACGGATTAGATCGGGAAAAAATTGCAGGAAGAACGTGATCATGAGTAACCTGATGTGCATGCCGTCCACATCCGCGTCGGTGGCTAGGATGATGTGGTTGTAACGTAACTCCTCCACATCTTCCTCGATGTTCAGCGCGTGCTGGAGCAGATTAAATTCCTCGTTTTCATAGACCACCTTGCGGCTGAGTCCGAAGCAGTTGAGCGGCTTCCCGCGCAAGGAGAACACCGCCTGATAGTTCACGTCGCGGCTCTTGGTGATGCTGCCACTGGCGCTGTCGCCTTCGGTAATAAAGAGCGTGCTGAGTTCACGCTGCTTGTCTTTGGTATCGAAGTGAGTGCGGCAGTCGCGGAGCTTCTTGTTGTGAAGCTTGGCGCGACGCGCGCTCTCGCGGGCGATCTTCTGGATGCCGCTGATTTCCTTGCGCTCCTTTTCATTGGCATTGATTTTTTCCAGCCATGCCTTGGCCGTATCGGCGTTCTTGTGGAGAAAATTATCGAGCTGCTGCGTGATGGTGTTGACGATATGGGTGCGGAGGTTGCGTCCTTCGGGCTCCATGACGTTGCTGCCGAGCTTGGTCTTGGTCTGGGACTCAAAGACCGGCTCCTGCACTTTCACGCTGACGGCGGCAATGATGCTGCCGCGCACGTCGGCGGGATCGAACTGTTTGTTCCAAAATGCACGCGCCTCGGCCACTATGCCTTCGCGGAAAGCGGCGAGATGCGTGCCGCCTTGCGTGGTGTTCTGCCCGTTGACAAATGAATAGATTTCCTCGCCGTAGCCGCTCGCATGAGTAAAGGCGATGTCCACATCCTTTCCCTCCAGGTGAATGATGGGATAGACCGGCTCCTCGGTGAGCTTCGCGCGGAGCAAATCCATCAACCCATCCTTGCTGCGAAATTTCTCGCCGTTGAGCGAAAGCGTCAGTCCGGGATTCAACCACGAATAATAGCGTAGCATCTCGCGCACAAAATCGAGGCGGTAAGCGAAGTCGCTGTCGAAGCTGGTAGAGTCGGGATGGAATGTAATGCGGGTGCCGTTTGGCTCATTGGAATCCTGCGGATTCTTCATGTCTTTTTTAACCAAACCTTGGGAGAAGGCGATCTGGCGCATCTTGCCCTCGCGGAAAGCGGTGATCTCAAAACGGTCACTCAACGCATTCACGGCCTTGATGCCGACACCGTTCAAACCCACGCTGCGCTTGAAGGCATCGCTGTCATACTTGGCCCCGGTGTTGATCTGTGCGGCGCATTCCATGAGTTTGCCCAGAGGAATACCGCGGCCGTAATCGCGCACGGTGCAGATGTTGTTCTCGATGGTGATCTCTACTTCCCTCCCGTGGCCCATCACGAATTCATCAATCGTATTATCAATCACTTCCTTGAGCAGCACATAGATAC
This sequence comes from Verrucomicrobiota bacterium, assembly GCA_043758025.1. Lineage (GTDB taxonomy): Bacteria > Verrucomicrobiota > Verrucomicrobiia > Verrucomicrobiales > Verrucomicrobiaceae > VFKE01. The sequence continues at coordinate 4,355 of JAYVOH010000082.1, read as the reverse complement.
CGTCCTCAGGAGCTGCGCCGTCGCCGAGTTTGCCGATATACATGCCAGGGCGCAGCCGGATGTGCTCACGCCAGTCGAGGGACTTGATGGAATCTTCGTCGTAAATAGGTTCGGCCATAATCGTGAATGCTTAACGTAACTTAAAGTCTTGAATACGGCGAAAACCGGCCCGCGTCAAACATTCGGCATTCGTCACGGAACACTTGACGCTCCACCTTCAGCGGCAGACTAATCTCCCCATGCCGGCCACTCCCCTGTCCCACCTAATCAAGCAAAACCGCGACTGGTCTGAGTCCATGCGCGAGGATGATCCTGAATTTTTTTCGCGTCTCGTAGGCCAGCAGTCGCCAGAATATCTCTGGATCGGTTGCGCCGACAGCCGGGTGCCCGCGAACGAAATCGTGAACCTGCTGCCAGGCGAGTTGTTTGTGCATCGCAATGTGGCCAATGTCGTGGTGCATACGGACCTGAACTGCCTGAGCGTGCTGCAATACGCCGTCGATGTTCTGAAAGTGAAACACGTCATCGTCTGCGGTCACTACGGCTGCGGAGGGGTGCGCGCGGCGATGCTCAATCAAAAGCTCGGCCTCATCAACAACTGGCTGCGACACGTTCAGGATGTCGCACAGAAATACGACGTGCATCTGGCAAAAATAATCGAGCAAGAATCAAGCGCGGATCGGCTGTGCGAATTAAATGTCATCGAACAAGTCGTCAATGTTTGCCAGACCACCGTCATGGAAGCGGCGTGGGAGCGCGGCCAGGAAGTCAGCGTTCACGGCTGGATTTACCGCCTAAGCGACGGACGCATTCGCGACCTGCGCATCAACATTAGCGAGTCCAGCGATATTGTCTCGAGCCGGGACGAGTCCATTTTTAAGCTCTTCTCCCAGCCTTTGGAGTGATGATGGAGATGCTTTATAAAATGAGTTTCGCCGTTTTGCCGCGTGACTCCTGAGCCATCGTCGCGCGGTAGCCGAGCAGCTTGTTGGTCAGCGCGACATCTCCGGCACCAAGAATCTGAATCGCGAGAAGTCCAGCGTTGCGAGCATTGCCGATAGCAACGGTCGCGACCGGAATGCCAGCGGGCATTTGCACAATCGAAAGCAATGAGTCCATGCCCTTGAGCGCCTTCGACTCCACAGGCACTCCGATGACGGGCAGCACGGTATGGCTGGCCACCATTCCCGGAAGATGCGCCGCTCCTCCAGCCCCGGCGATGATGACGCGCAGTCCGCGCGCAGCGGCGGTCCGCGCATATTCGGCCATGTCATCTGGTGTGCGATGCGCGGAGACGACTCGCGCCTCATAAGCAACGCCAAATTCACGACAGGCTTCAGCAGCAGCGCGCATCGTGGGCCAGTCGGAGTCGCTGCCCATGATGATGCCGATCAATGGTTGCTGCGGTGTGTTTTCGGATGTGTTCATGTTTCGAAGTGAATGGCGGACGCGGCTTTCGTTGCGGTTTCGATGGCCTCAGACCGTGAGTTTCCCAAAGCGGTGATGTGGCCCATCTTCCTTCCCGGCGTGGCCTGGAGCTTTCCATAAATATGAACGCGGGCGTGCGGCACGGCAAGGGCGTCCGCGATACCGTGCGGCGCGCCGCTGCCATTGACGGTGGCGAGCAGGTTCACCATCGCGGCGTAATGATGCTGTGCCGTGCTGCCCAACGGCAGACCCAGGATGGCGCGGATATGGTTTTCAAACTGTGAGCAGTCGCATGCTTCAATGGTGTAGTGGCCACTGTTGTGCACGCGCGGCGCGAGTTCGTTCACGAAGAGCGAGCCGTCCTCCATCTGAAACAACTCCACGCCGAACACGCCCGTGCCGTCAACCGATGCCACGGCCCGCAGCGCGAGATCGCGCGCCGCAGCATCAATTTCCTCGGAGACATCCGCAGGCGCGATGACGCTGGCGCATACGTGATCCGTCTGGCAAGACTCGACGACGGGATAGGACTTCGTTTCTCCGTTGATGCTGCGGACGATGATGATGGCGATCTCACGTTCGAAGTGACACCATTTCTCCGCGTAAAGTCCGGCCTCGAAGCCTCCGAGATCCTTTGCCGCAGCGGCAATTTCATCCGGTTCTCGCACAGTGCGGTTGCCGGTGCCGTCGTAGCCCAGCGTGCGCCTTTTGAGCACGAAGGGATAACCGAGGCTTGCGCCCGCAGAGGAGCCGCTGCTCTCAGAAACGACGGGCCGAAAATCGATCACGGGGATGCCGGCGGCGCGCAGCTTTTGCTTTTGCGTTAACTTGTCCTGCACCAAATGCATGGTGTGCGAGGAAGGCACGACGGTATGCCCGATGCGCTCCAGCTCCGCGAGGTGGGCGGCAGGCACGAACTCGTTCTCCACGGTAATGATATCCACTCCGCGTGCGAAGTCGCGCAGTGCCGGGAGGTTGTTCCAGTCGCCCTGACGGAATTCACCGACAGCAGAGCGCGCTGGGGGCGCAGGTGAAGGATCGAGCACGCGAACCTTCAGGCCGAGCTGCGACGCGGCACGAGCGAGCATGAGCGCGAGTTGCCCTCCGCCAATGATGCCGATGGTGATGAAGCGCTGCTGCGCGGTGTTGACGAAGAGGCGGTGCATGAGCTGGGGTTAGTCGTGAATTTTTACGCGTCCGGAGGGGTTGTGTTTTAGAACGTTAAGGTTTGAAGTTTATTCTGCTTTTTGACTACGGGTGAACTTGGCGCTGCGCAACACCTGCACAGGCGTGAGATAGAGAATCGTGGCGAACTTCGGGAAGTAATTCTGGGAGACGTGTTCGCAAATCGCATCGGCACTGCTGGCATCGACGATGGCTTCCAGCTTGATGTTCTCCCCTTCCCACTCGCTGGAGCGCTCGCCGTGGTCGCCTTCGCCGCGCACCCGGCAGACGGTGTGGCCGCGTGCGCCGAATTTTTTCAAATCAGCTACGAGACGTGATTCGAGTTCGTCTTCAGCGATGATGGTGATGAGAATCAGGTTGGTGGTGTTCATGTCACTATTTAATCAGGAGTTTGGCAAAGGTGTGATAGAGCGGAATGCCCACGGTAACATTGAAAGGGAATGTCAGTGCGAGCGACGATGTGAGATAAAGCGCCGGACTGGCCTGCGGGAGTGCGATGCGCACCGCTGCGGGCGCGGCAATATACGAAGCACTGGCGGCGAGCGTGGCCAAAACCGTGCAGCCACCGACTCCAAGGCCGCTCAATTTTCCGAGCAGCGCGCCAATGAAACCGTGGATCACCGGCATGATGATGGCAAAGGCCACCAGCCGCCAGCCTGCAGTCTTCAAATCACGCAGCCTCCTTCCGGTAACGAGACCTACCTCCAGAAGAAACAGGGCGAGCACGCCTTTGAAAGGAGCATCGAAGAACGGGGCTACCTGATCATACCCCTTTTGCCCGGAGAGAAATCCGATGGCCAGTCCGCCGAGCAGTAAAATAATTCCTTTTCCCGCGAGAAGATCATGCAGGAGGCGCTTGAACTCACCGGGTTGTGTCGCACCACCCGGGCTGGCGTTTCTCATTGCCAGGAATACCGCGATGATGATCGCGGGTGCTTCCATTACCGCCAGCAGCGCTGGAGCAAAGCCCTCGACGGCGACCTTGCTGTTCTCCAGAAAAGCCAGCACTGCGCTAAATGTCACCGCTGACACTGAGCCGTAATGGGCGGCGATGGCGGCTGCGTTGACCGTGTCCAGCTTGACGGCACCACGCAGGATGAAGAAACTCCAGGTGGGAATGGCCACACTGAGCAACAGTGCGGCGGCCAGTGGCAACCCGACAACCGAGAGGCTCATCCCCTCGAGTTTCATCCCCCCCTTTAAGCCAATCGCGAACAACAGGTAGATGGTCAACGCGACATAAAGTTCATCTGGGAACTTGAGGTCACTCTTGAGGAGCGTGGCCAGAATACCGAGGGCAAAGGCCAGCACCATGGGTGACAGAAGGCTGGAGGTCAGGGATTGAATGAGTTCCATGTATGGTTATTGCGAAGCCAGAGGTTGAACAAAGTGTGATTTAAGTGTTTATTATCGCGTATTGTGTTACACGAATTACGATTCGTGTATTACGCTGCGCTTTAAACTGGTCAATCAAAAATATGAAAAAAACTTCGAGTCCCCCTCCAGAACCCGCGTCGTGGACTTTCCTGACCAACCATGCGCACGTTCTTATCTGCCTTTTCGGGGACCCGGAAATGCGCCTTCGCGACGTCGCGGCGGCGGTGGGCATCACCGAACGCGCCGTGCAGAAGATCATCGCCGAACTGGTTGATGCCGGATTGCTGGAACGCGAACGCCAGGGCCGCCGGAATGTCTATCGCATTCATGCCAAGCTACCCCTGCGCCACCCGGTGGAGTCTCAC
>JAYVOH010000081.1:0-37425 GCA_043758025.1 Verrucomicrobiota bacterium | reverse complement strand
CTTGGTCTTGGGCGACTGATATTTTTTATTCATGTGTGCAGATTGCGAGAAAGCTGACTCATGACCAACAATCAAACACTTTTCCAATAGTTCGCTCTCGGATGTGGAAACTCTCCCACTAAACGGACGTGCGATGAGCACGATGAGCAACTCTGAGGCGGCAAAGACTATCGGAGGAGAGAAGCGCCAGGATTTTCCGCCGCAAGCACGGAGAATACGGCATGATCGAGCCAGACTTCAGTCGCGCGGCTTAATAGGCCTAGTGGTAGTGACGGCATCCTGCCGTCATCAGGTGGGCGATCACGGCAGGGTGCCGTCACTACGACCGCCTACGACATTGTTTAAATGCTCCGGGAGGCAACTTTTTCCGTCAAGGACAAGCGCACTTCAGTCGCGGTCAAGCGCTTGTCCAGCCCAAACAAGCGGGTCTCGCCGCCAGACAATACCTCGTCCATCCCGGACAAGGTTGTTTCCGAGCCGCTCTTATGAGGCTCGTATAAAAAAGTGACATCTTTCAAGGAGGGACGGCACTCCTGCCGTCCATTGGATAGGGTGGTTTATGACGACAGGAGTGTCGTCATTCCTTGTCACTGAACTGCGCGAGACTCAAAAAGCCTTTCCACCGTAGGGAAAGTTGTCTTCTGATTGGCACTCGGCGTGGGCATGGCAAAAAAATGATTGCTAAACGCTTGGTAAAGGCTAACGGATGCACCGAACTTCAACAAGTTACGCCGCATGAGCGGCTGACTACCCGACCACTGCGGCAGCTTGCCGGATCTTTCTGCGGATGGGTGACAGAGAACCGGCAGGCATCTAACTCCCACTGCTATGCAATTACATAAAAATCGTCGCATACACGCGGTTGTCATTCTATCTACGCTCATTGGAATCGTGATGGCAGCATCCATCCTGCACGCCAATCCCAAGGGCGGCACCGTCACCAATGGCGCCATCACCATCACCGAGACACCGGGCGTGATGACCATTAACCAGACCACGCCGCGCGGCATCATCCATTGGCAGGACTTCTCCATCGGCGCGGGTGAACTCACCCAGTTCCAGCACCTCGATGCCAAATCGGCCACACTTAACAGGGTCGTCGGCGGCATTCCCTCCACGATTCAAGGCACTCTCCAGGCTAACGGACAAGTCTATCTGGTCAATCCCAATGGCATCCTCGTCGGCCCCGGCGGACGAGTGAACACCGCTGCGTTTGTCGCGTCCACGTTGGACGTGCCTGATGCCGCATTCCTCGCGGGCGGCGACATGCGCTTCACCGGCCCCTCGCTTCAGGGCGTGGTTAATCTGGGCACCATCACAGCCACCACTGGCGATGTGATCCTCATGGCGCGCAATGTGGTGAACGCCGGGAGCATCAATGCGCCCAATGGAGTAGCCGCTCTGGCCGCAGGCAATGACATCCTGCTGCAGGCCGCGGGCGACGAGCGCATCGTGATCAATTCCGGCATTGCCGGCGGCGGCACTGGCGCGGAGAACACCGGCAGCATCCGGGCCGCACAGGCAGAACTCAAAGCCGCAGGCGGCAACGTCTATGCTCTCGCGGTGAACAACACCGGCGTGGTGCGCGCCACCGGCATCGCGCAGAAGAACGGTCGCGTCATACTCAGCAGCAACGGCGGCATCGTGCAGAACAGCGGCCAGTTGATCGCCAAGAACGCCGATGGCTCCGGCGGCAGCGTGAAGATGGACTCCGGCAAAGGCGGCAGCACGACGAACAACGGCAGCATCAACGCCAGCGCGGATGATGCCACGAAGAACGGCGGAACAGTGGAGTTGCTCGGCGATACGGTCACGGTCGGAAGTTCCTCGGTGATCAATGTCAATGGTCTCAATGCCGGCACCGTCGCCATCGGGGTCAGCGCCATGATCGCGAATCAGACGAGCGCCACCACTGGTGTCGCCGAGCTCACCGCAGCGCCCGCTATTCCCGGCGCACCGGCGGCCAGCACCGCGCAGCAGACGATCATTCAGGCCAACTCGCGCATCCTCGCCAACTCCACTGGCGCGGGCAACGGCGGCCGCGTCGTTGTGTGGTCGGAGAAGCAATCCGTCGTCGGCGGCGTGATCGAAGCCAAAGGCGGCGATCTCGGTGGCAACGGTGGTCTCATCGAAACCTCCGGCAAGACCGGTCTTACCATCGTTCCTGGAACGAAGGTCAGCACCGCGGCACCGAAAGGCACCGCCGGCACCTGGCTGCTCGATCCAGCGGGCATCACCGTGGATAACAATACCTCCGACACCGCTAACGGCACCAGCTCTCCGTTCACGCAGAACGCGAGCACGAACCACGTCAAGGCCAGCGACATTCTCGCAGCACTCGGCAGCGGGAGCGTCGTCATCGCGACGACTGTGGGCTTCCCCGGCAACAACGATATCGTGGTCAACGCCGACCTGCCGATGACCAATTTCTTTCCCAGTAACTTCCTCACGCTTAATTCCGCTGGCGGCATCACGATCAATAACGTCATCGGTGGCCCCACGAGCAATGTGAGCCTTATTCTCAAAGCCGCGGGCGGGAACATCGCCTTTGTCGGCTCCGGTGCCGCCCAGGCATCCTCCACCACGACCGTGTTTCTCGACACCCATCTCAGCAGTTCGGCCACGATCACCAGCGGCCTCGGTAATGCCGTGCTCGCCGGCAAGCTTTCCATCCTCAGCGGCCGGCAGGGAATAGGCACTTCGCTGAATCCGTTCAACACATCGGTCTCGAGTCTTGAAGCCAGTGTCTCCAGCAACAGTCAGATCACGGGCGGTGGCATCTTCATCAAGAACACCAGTGCCTCGGACCTCCACATCGGCGGCGTTGATCCCAGCATCAATGGCGTTCAAGTGTCTGACCTGGTTGGATTCGGCGGCATCGAAATCAAAACGATCGGCGGGCATCTGCTGCTCGACAGCACGAGTGCCGAGCGTGTCACCGCACCAAGCAATATCAAGCTGACCTCCACGGGCAGCAATGACATCATCATTACCAATGCATCCGCGAACAGCATCCGCTCCCATTTTGGCAGTGTGACGTTAAATGCCGGGCGGAACGTCACGATTGGCGACTCGACGCATGCGGGCATCAACGTCCGCGGGCAGACCAAAGTCGATGTCACCGCGGGCGGCGATGTCACCGTCAGCGGCTCCCTGCTCAAGGCGGGTGGCGGCACGGGTCTCACCGTCAATGCTGGCGGAGACATCAATATTCTGTCATCTACCATATTCGCGTCCATCATTGGCACATCCGGCGGAGCTGACATCACTCTCACCACAGGCGCAGGGCGGACCTTCAACAACAACACGCTGCCCGGTGGTGGTGTCAGAGCCACGCTTGCCGATGACCTCACTCCCTTCGCTGTGAGCTCAGGTGGCATCGTTCAAATCTACGCCGACAAGGTGACCCTCAGCTCCCCAGTGATCGCCGGGACGTCCGGCGTCAGTTTCATTCCAGTCGCCGTAGGTCGTGCCTACGATATCGGCACGAAAGACGCCAGCAAGCTCAGTTTCACCGTCGCCGAGCTGGGCCAGATCACTGCGGACACTGTCAACATCGGCGCCCTAGGGGGAACCGGCGCGCTCAAGGTCAGCGCCAATCTGACTGGCCTGCCTTTCGCGAATCTGCTTCTGTTCACTCCCGGCGGCCCGGTCACCATCAACAGTGACATCGCCGTCACGGGAAATCTCAGCATCGGCGGTGGAACGGTCGCGGGAATCACAGGCGCGGGAAAACTCACGGCATCGACCCTGAACCTCACCACCTTTGCCGGTCCGATCAACCTCACCGGCGTCATCACGACCGCAACATCACTGACGTTTCAGTCAGTCGATGGAACTTCGCTGAGCAATGTCGGCAATAGCATCGCGGCAATCGAAGCTTCCAGTGCCGGCAGCGGCGGTATCCTTATCAACAACGGTGCCAGCGACCTGCATATCAAAGGCGCGGTCACCACGACGGGTTTCGCGGTCATCACGACTGGGAGCGACCTCTACTTCGACACCGGCGGCAGCCTCAGTGCTCTGAGCACCCAGCTCGACATCAGTCATGGCAACTTCGTCAATAACTCCGGGTCGGCCAATGTGCTCAGCGTATCCCCCGGAGGCCGATTCCTTGTTTATGAGAAAGACCCATTCGGATTGCACAATCTTGGCGGGCTCATGGCCGATCAGGTTACCACTAACGCGGTGAGGATCACTGATGTCGACAATGACCCGCTCGGTGCTGGGAATGTGTTTTACTTTGCCAATATAAGCCCACCTGTCCCGCCACCCGCCCTTCCTAATTTCAAATTTAACGCAATCAATGCATTCAAGGCCGTAAACACGGCCACTGACCGTCTCGCCGAACTTCGCAAGTATTCGGTGCAGCAAATCCTTGAATTACTCCAGATCGAGCAGAGTTTTCCTGCAAGCTTTATTACCAGCGCCAGCCTTCTGGAAGACACTCTCAAGGTGGCTGCGGAGAAGGTTAAAGAGGAAGCCAGGGTGGAGGCGATAGCATATCGGCAAAAGCAACTTACTGCTCTCGCGGCCGTTCTCGGCCTGTTTAGCGTAGATGATCTGACTCAGGATCAGAAAAATGCGTTCTTCAGCGGACTCGGAGTCGAATCTGTGTTCACCGCACAAATCCCCAATCCTAGCTCACTCTCGCCTTCTCAGATTGTCGGTCTATCAAAGAGTCAGATGCTCCGCCTGCTTGGCTCTGCGGGTTATAAGCTGAAAGGCGATGAGTATAGTGCAGCCTTATATTCCACGTTCAGCGAAGCAGATCTCAAAAAGATCGTGAGTGCAGGCCCAATCGATAAGAATAGCTTCGGAGCGCTGGTGGCTGCGGGCGCAGGCAACCTGACGATCAATCAGCTAGTCGCTGCGGGTGCCGGCAATGTCGTCGGTAATGATGGCAATAGTTTTAAGGTGATGGGAGCAAATGGGAAAGTAGTCAGCAACGATGGTAATAGTCTGACTGTATTTGAGTTGGCCAAACTCATCACGAATGACGGTGGCACGCTGATCACAAATGACGGAGGCACGCTGATCACGAATGACGGTGGCACGCTCATCAGCCAGGACGGTGGCACGCTCATCGCAACCGGCGGAGGCAACGTGGTTAGCAATGATAGCGCTGGCCTCGTCGCAACAGGCGGAGGGAATCTGCTGGGCTTAATAGCAGGATTCATCAAAACCGACGCCGCATTGATTGCGACTGGCGGAGGCAATCTAATAGCGACTGGCGGGGGCAATGCCCTTTCTTCCGTTCCATCACTCATCAATTCCAACGGGAGCAGTCTCATTCAGCTCAACACTGCGGCGGGGATTCAGAGCCCCCTGATGAACGGAGGCTCGATCTACGGCAACGGCCCGATGGGTGGTGGTGGTGCCAGTCTTAGGGCTAATCCTTGACCTGTGTGTCCGATCTCCTGAAAAGACCACAGAACTCCAGTCTAGCATTTTACTCATGAAACCCGCCATCTTCCTTTCCTTCCTCATTGTCGCCCTCGCTGCCGCACAGGAAAAACTCGACCGCTTCCTGCCCAAGCAGCCCACGCCACTGGCGAAGCAGAAGGAATCTAAACCCGAAGCCAAATCGACAACGGCATCGAGGTCGGGCACGTCGCAGGTCAACCTCAAATTGCGCGGCCTCATCTTCGTCGGCAGCAAGCCGCAACTGCGCACCGGCGGCGTGAAGGCGGTGGACGGCGTCATTGTCGAAGGCATTCCCTTCATTGGTCACAACGGCTTCACTAAACGTATGGAGAAGTTCATCGGCCAGCCCGTGAGCCTCGACTTGGTCAACGCCATCGCCGCGGATGTGGCACGTTACTACAAAGAGCACGACCACCCCGTAGTCAGCGTCGTCGCCCCGGAGCAGGACGTGACCAATGGCGTCGTGCAACTCCTCGTCACCGAGGCCAAGCTGGGCGAAGTTCGTGTGGCCGGTAACAAACACTTCAAGAGCAGCCTCTTCAAGACGCGCCTCAAACCTGGCGATCCCATCATCATGAGCCGTCTCGAAGCAGACGCCGCATTCTACGGGCGCAACCCTTTCCGCTCCGTCACCGCTGAACTTGCTCCCGGCAAGAACTCCGGAGAGACCGACATCACCTTGCGAGTGCAGGACAAGTTCCCACTGCGCGTCTTTGCGGGCTACGATAACACCGGGGTCAGGAGCACGGGCGAGAACCGATTCTTCACCGGCTTCAACTACGGCAACCTCTTCAGCCTCGGCGACGAACTCAGCTATCAGTTTAGTGCCAGCGACGACTTCAAGCAGCTCCTCGCGCACTCTGCGACGTGGACCGTGCCTTTGCCGTGGCACGACATTTTCCAACTGTCCGGTGTCTATTCAGAATCGAACCCCAAGTTTGCCGAAGCTGCTCCGCAACTGAAAGGCACCAGTTGGCAAGTGGGCGCGCATTACATCATCACGCTGGCGCCGATCAAGAAATTCACGCACGAGCTGACCATTGGCTATGACTTCAAGTTCACCGACAACAACCTCCAGTTTGGCGGCGAGCAGGTGTTCGACACGCCCGTGGACATCAGCCAGTTCAGCATCGCTTACAGTGCTGCGCTGCCGGATAAGATCGGGCGCACCTCGCTCTCGCTTGCGGGATTCTGGAGTCCCGGTGGCATGGGCAGCAACAATAACGACGAAGCCTTCGAGGCTTCGCGGAAAGGTTCCAAGGCCGATTACTTCTACGGCACGATGGGACTGGACCGGGTCACGAAGCTGCCATTTGGTTGCACATGGTCGCTCAGTGCCAAGGGCCAGCTGTCCAATGGCAACCTGCAAGCGACCGAGCAGTTCCTTCTGGGCGGACAGAGCACGGTGCGCGGCTACGACGAACTTGTTGCCAACGGTGATCAGGGCATCCTTGTGCGCAATGAGATATACTCGCCAAGTGTTAGCATTGGCAAGCATGTCGGCCTCAAGCAACTCAATGATCAGTTTCAACTTCTGGCCTTCTACGATTACGGACTGACTTCGGTGAAGGAACCCCTGCCCGGTGAGGACAAGCGCACGCAGCTTTCCAGCTACGGTGTCGGTGCCCGCTGGCAGGTGCGCGACAACCTCGGCGTGCATTTCGACTAGGGCTGGCAGATTGACGACATCGGTCAGAAGGATCACTCCCGCGCCCACATTGGCGTGACCGCAAGTTTTTGAGCGTGGCCAGATTTCAGGGGCAGTTTGAGGCATCTTTCTCTTTCAGCCCCAAAACGGGAAGTGGTAGCTTTTGACAAGTGGCGGTGATTTGATTAAAACTCGCCCCACGCTTCAAACAAACTTTCATACTATGAATACCAATCCCGCCAAGAAAATATTCAATGACCCTCTCAAGTGTGCTGATGAACTTTTCGACGGTTTGGTGCTGGCCTACGACGGCAAAGCGCGGAAAGTCGGAACTCGCAGCATCGTGATGAACGAGCTGCGCCCCAATGCGCCTGCGCTACTCGTCGGCGGCGGTGCCGGACATGAGCCAATTTATCATGGACTCGTCGGCAAGGGCATGGCGGATGGCGCGGCCTGCGGTGACATCTTTGCTGCGCCGCCACCGGACATCGTGCTGGAGGCCACGCAGGCGGTGAATCGCGGTAAGGGCGTGCTTTATTTATACGGCAATTACGCGGGCGACATCATGAACTTCGACATCGGCGCGGAACTCGCGGCGGAGGAGGGCATTGAGGTCAAGACGGTCATCATCGCCGATGACGTGTGCTCCGCGCCGCCTTCGGAGAAGCACAATCGCCGAGGTGTTGCGGGCCTGGTGCCAATCGTGAAGCTGGCCGGGGCAGCAGCCACAGTCGCTGATTCGCTCGATGAACTGGTGCGCATCGCGCAGAAGGCTTGTGACAATACTCGCTCAGTGGGCGTGGCCACCAAGCCCGGCAGCATTCCTGCCACGGGCGCGCCGACATTCGATCTTGCGGATGACGTGATCGGCCTGGGTATGGGCATTCACGGGGAGAAAGGCGTGGGCCTGATTCCAATGTGCACCGCGAAGGAACTCGCGCCGAAGATTCTCGATTTGATCTTCGCCGATGACCTCGTGTTGAACGCGGGTGATGAGATTGTTTTCTTCGTGAACAGCCTCGGCAGCACCCACATGATGGAATTGCTCATCCTGCTGAAAGAAGCGCGCCAGATTCTCGATCAACGCGGACTGAAGGTGCATCACACCATCGTGGACAACATTGTCACCTGCCAAGAAATGGCGGGCGTGTCCTTCAGTATCACGAAGCTGGATGCAGAACTGAAAAAACTCTGGGACATGCCCTGCGAAAGTGTGGGCTACACGAAACTGTAAGCAAGGGGGTGGGCCAGGTTGGGATTGAACCAACGACCAAGCGATTATGAGTCGCATGCTCTAACCACTGAGCTACAGGCCCTTTTCAGTTAGCGACTCGCAGCTTGCGCTTAACCGCAGGGACTGCAAGGCACAATCTGCGGAGGATGGAATTTTCATGGCAGACTTCAGCGCGCCGCGGTCCATGCCGAGACGCGGTCATTGAGAAATTCCACCCGGCGGGCCTCATACGGGACATAGTTCACAAAAGGATCTGCATAATAGTAGGGGTCACCCCGTCCATGTGAATACCCAATGCCGATGCTCGTGTTGTAAACAGGTTCATAGCCCGCGTAGCTCCACTGTTCGTATTTCTTGCCCAGTTTTGAGCCGTTCGAGATGCGTGAGGGACTGCCCCATGAGAGCCGCACAGCGTCCGTGCTCATGCCTTCATCAATCTGACCACGCTGCACCAGCGCCTTCTGGCTTTCGCTTAATCTGTTGTAAATTTCCGGATTCTTTTCAATGCGGCGGGCAATGGGAGAGGCACAACTGGCCAGCAGCAAGGCTGTCGTGCAGAGAATCAGTCGGGTGGTTTTCATATTCATCAGATGGATCGTAGCATTTAAAGACAAGCCTCCGCAAGTTCATGTTCAAGTTGAGGAATTGATTCCCGGAAAACATGCTCCATCTTCCCACATCATGTCCCTCACCCATACCAACGAACGCGGCGAAGCCAGCATGGTGGACATCTCCGCCAAGCCGTCCTCGCGCCGTGAAGCCATCGCCACCGGCCACATCAAGCTCCAGCCCGCCACGCTGGAACTCATCCGCCAGAACCAGATTCAGAAAGGCGATGTGCTCGCCGTCGCCCGCATTGCCGGCATCATGGCCGCCAAGCAGACGCGACATCTCATTCCGCTCTGCCACCAGATTCCACTGAGCATGGTCGGTGTGGATTTTGTGCTCAATGATGGCGGCGTCACCGCGACCGCGACCGCGAAGACCACCGCATCAACTGGCGTGGAAATGGAAGCGCTCACCGCAGTCTCGACCGCCCTGCTCACAGTCTATGACATGTGCAAGGCTGTGGACAAATCCATGCGGCTCGAAGGAATTCATCTCGTCAGCAAATCGAAAGCATGATTCCTGCACCCGTGAGCCTTCCTGTCGGCATCATCACAATCTCTGATCGCGCCAGCGCCGGAATTTATGAAGATCACGGTGGCCCGGCTTTGCGAAAAGCATGTGAGGAACAGGGCTGGCGCGTCATCGCGGAGGCGCTGGTTCCAGATGACATCGAAAAAATTCAGCAGGTCTTGCGCTCCTTTTCCGCGCAGGGCTGCGGACTCATTCTTACCACTGGGGGAACTGGAATCGCAGAGCGCGATGTCACACCCGAGGCCATCCGTGGCATCGCACGCGTGGAGATACCCGGCTTCGGCGAAGTCATGCGGGCGAAGTCACTGGCGATCACACCGAATGCGATGATCAGCCGCTGCCTGGGCGCGATCGTGGATTCATCGCTGGTGCTCGCTCTTCCCGGCAAGCCACAGGGTGCGGTGGAGTGCCTTGGTTTTGTGCTCGGGACAGTCCCGCATTCCGTGAAGCAGGCGATGAAGGTGCCGACGAGTTGTTGAAGTAGTGATCCGTTGCGAAGCAGGACGCATGGCTTAATTTAACAGCATGTCCGCTCTTATTGATTCTTATCTCGATCTTCTCCAACCTCTCGGCGAAGTCACCGCACGCCGCATGTTTGGCGGACACGGTTTTTACAAAGATGGCGTCATGTTCGCCCTGGAGGCGTTCAACCGTCTCTTCATCAAGGCTGATGACGAGAATCGCGCGCGTTTTCTCGAGGCTGAATGTGAGCCATTCACCTACGAGAACAAAGATGGCCGGGAAATGATGATGTCCTACTTCGAGCCGCCGGAGAGCGCATTCACCAACGCGCAGAAGATGAAACCTTGGGCGAAGCTCGGCATTGAGGCATCACAACGCGCACCGAAGAAAAAGACCAGGAAAAAGGTTCAGGCTGCAAAATCCAAGGCTCAAGAAAAACCCAAGCTTCAAACACCCAAGGCAAAGCGGTCTTCATGAAGTTCTGACTTCGTGCGTTTAATATTGGAACTTGATCATTCCTTGATAATTGAATCTTGAATTTTGAACCTTTAATCTGATGTCCGCTCACGCTGACAGTTTCTCAATCTCCACCCGGGGCAAGGGCACCTACGAAATCACTGATCGCGTCCATGCCATTGTGCGTGACAGCGGCATCCGCACCGGAACCGCGACGGTCTTCGTGCGGCACACGAGCTGTAGTTTGGTGATATTTGAAAACGCCGATCCCTCCGCACGGACGGATTTGCACGCGTTCTTTGAAAAACTTGTCCCGGACGATACTTCATATTTCGTCCATACCTGTGAAGGGCCGGATGACATGCCCAGCCATTTGCGCATGGCGCTGACGCGCACCAGTGAGGTCATCCCTATCATGGACGGTCGCATGGCGCTCGGCACCTGGCAGGGCATTTTCCTGTTCGAGCATCGACGCGCGCCGCACACGCGGGAAATCGTTGTCTCTGTCACTGGTGAATGAGTTGCGCAACTCGCGCCCTGCCGCTACATAGCGCGTCCCGTTCCATGAACCGTATTGACCAATGCTTTGAGAATTTGCACGCCGCCAAGAAGCGCGGCTTCATTGCGTATATCGCCGCTGGTGATCCCGATCTCGCGAAGACCCGTGAAATCGTGCTCGCGTTGGAGAGTGCTGGAGCTGACATCATCGAACTCGGCCTGCCGTTTTCCGACCCGTTGGCGGACGGTATCGTAAACCAACTCGCCGCTGATCGCGCGCTACGCGGGGGCGCGACGACTCCAAAGATTCTGGCTTTCATCAAGGAACTGCGTCGCGAGACGCAAATTCCGCTCGTGCTCTTCACCTACTTAAATCCCGTTTACACTTACGGCTTCGAGCGTTTCCACACTGATGCCGCTGCTGCCGGTGCAGATGGTGTGCTGATTCTCGATCTTCCTCCCGACGAGGCTTCGCAGAACAAAGAACTCATCACCAGCGCCGGTCTCAAGCCTATCCGTCTTATCGCGCCTACCACGCCGCAGGATCGCGTGGCGTTGATCGCGCAACAAGCTGAAGGTTTTATCTATTATGTCTCTCGTGAAGGCGTGACCGGCGCGCAGACCAGTCTCGCCACCGGCATCGAGGAACATGTGACCTGGATCAAATCGGCGACGAAAACTCCGGTCGCTGTCGGGTTCGGCATCTCAACTCCCGAGCAAGCCCGCGCGGTGGCCGCGATGGCCGATGCCGTGGTGGTAGGAAGTGCCATCGTGAAATTAATCGCCGAGCACGGTGCTGCGGACGATCTCCCCGCGAAGCTCTCCGCCTTGGTGAAACCCCTTGTGGATGCAGTGAAGTCCGTCTAGTTTACTGGCTCGCAAAAATGGCCATGAACTTGAAATTTTGGAAGATGAACGGTGCGGGCAATGACTTCGTCATGCTCGACAATCGCGCTTTGTCCTTGAATCTCGATGGCAACCACATCGAGCATCTGTGCGACCGGCATCGCGGCGTGGGCGCGGATGGATTGCTCATGGTCGAACCCGCGCAGAACGGCGCTGATTTCCGGATGCGTTATTATAATGCGGATGGCGGCGAGGCCGAGATGTGCGGCAACGGCGCAAGGTGCTTTGCGCGTTTTGTGAATCGCTTGAACGCGGACAAGCTGCCTAGTCTGAATTTTGAAACGCTCGCGGGGTTGATCTCTGCGGAATTCATGGGCGAGCAAGTGCGCATCAACATGAGTGCGCCGCAGAATCTCCAGCTCAATCAGACCCTTGATGTCGCCGGGGAAAAGCTTCTGGTGCACAGCATCAACACCGGCGTGCCGCATGCGGTCGTGTTGGTGGATGAACTCGACAAGGTGGATGTTTGTCGTCTTGGCGCGGGACTGCGTTATCACGAGGCATTCGCTCCCAAAGGCACGAACGCGAATTTTGTCAAAGTGCTCGCCCCCGGATCCATTTCCATCCGCACTTACGAACGCGGCGTGGAAGATGAAACACTCGCCTGTGGCACCGGCATGGTGGCCTGTGCGCTCATCTGCCACGAGTTGCATGGATTCACCGCGCCCGTTTCTGTCCGTGTGAAAGGCGGAGACACGCTGCAAATCGGGTTCACCAAATCAGGTGATGCCTTCCAAAATGTTACTCTGCACGGCCCTGCGGACTTTGTGTTCCAAGGCGAAGTTCAAATCTGACCACGCAATCCATTTATGTTCGCCGGAACCCACACCGCCATCGTCACTCCATTCCGCAACGGCCAGATTGATGATGCCTCGCTCAAGAGATTGATTGATTTCCAATTCAACAGCGGCGTCCAAGGCATCGTCCCTTGCGGCACCACGGGCGAATCGCCGACTCTCGATTACGAAGAACATGAGCGCGTGATCAAGCTGAGCATTCAATACGCCGCCGGGCGCGGCCTGGTCATGGCGGGCACGGGAAGCAATTCCACGCGGGAGGCCATTGAGATTACCCAGCAAGCTGAGGCTGCGGGTGCAAATGCCGCGCTTCTCGTCGCGCCCTATTACAACAAGCCGACGCCAGAGGGAGTCTTCCGTCACTTCAAGGCGATCGCGGAAAGCACCAGGCTCCCGATCATGCTCTACAGCATTCCCGGACGCTGCGGGATCGAGATCGCCGTCGAAACGGTCGTGCGTCTTGCTGCAGCATGTCCGAATATTCGTGCGATCAAGGAAGCCGGCGGCAGCACCGAGCGTGTCAGCCAGATGAAGCACGCTTTGCCTGAGGAATTCGAAATTCTCAGTGGTGACGATTCGCTGACGCTGCCGTTCATGAGTGTCGGTGCCGTTGGTGTGGTCAGCGTGGCGGGCAATCTCATCCCGCGGGAAATGAACCATCTCGTGCAGGCTGCCTTGCAGGGCAAGTGGGACGATGCGCGCCGGGTGCATGAAAAGTTTTATCCGCTTTTTGCTGCATTCTTGAAGCTCTCGACCAATCCCATTCCCATCAAAGCCGCACTTGCTCTAAAGGGCATCTGCGACGGAAGCTTGCGCCTGCCCATGTGTGAAATGGGGGACGCGCAGATCGCAGAACTCAAGTCCACGATGCAAAACCTCGGCCTGCTCTAAAGTTTCATGAACTTGATCAAAATTCTCATCACGGGTTGCAAAGGGCGTATGGGCCAGGCTGTTATCAGCGCGGTCGAGGCCGGACCGGAAACGGTCGTGGGCGCGGCGATTGATGTGGGCGATTCATTGGATGACGCGCTTGCGAAATGCGATGTAGTGATTGACTTCACTTCTCATCACTTCACCGATGAACTGGTTGCGGCGTGTCTGAAACATCGCAAACCCATTGTCATGGGCACGACCGGTCACACGGCGGACGAACTCGCCAACATCCGCCAGGCCGCGAAGACTTTGCCGCTGGTGCTGGCACCGAATTTCAGCATTGGCGTGAACACCTTGTTCTGGCTCACGCGGAAGGCTGCGCAAATTCTGGGCGAACCCTTTGATCTGGAAGTCATCGAGATGCATCACCGCATGAAGACGGATTCGCCCAGCGGCACCGCGCGGCGTTTGGTGGAAATTCTCTGCGAAGAAACCAATGCCAGCTATGAGCACGACACGCGTCATGGTCGTCTCGGCGATGTCGGCGCGCGCACGAAAAAGGAGATCGGGGTTCATGCGCTGCGCGGAGGCGATGTTGTGGGCGATCACACGGTCGTCTTTGCGAATGTGGGTGAGCGCGTGGAACTCACGCACAAGGCATCCAGCCGCGACACTTTCGCCAATGGTGCGGTGCGCGCCGCGCAGTGGCTCAGCGGCAAGGCGGCGGGAATTTATGACATGCAGGATGTGCTGGGACTCAAGTAGTATCAGGGATCATATCGCCTGAAGTCGAGGCTTATATTAACGATGAACTTTGGCATTGCTCTCGGTTCAAATCTTGGAGATCGACTGGGTAACTTGCGTGATGCAGTGCGTCGTCTTCTTGAGTTAGACGTCCGACTGCTGGCCGCTGCGCCGGTTTATGAATCAGAACCGGTGGATTGTCCGTCTGGCTCGCAGAATTTTTATAACACCGTGATCGAGGTCAAGGCGAAGATGGAGCCATTGGAGCTGCTCAAGACATTGCGTGCGATAGAAATGGAACTGGGCAGGGCGGAGAATCGTGAACACCACGCGCCGCGCACTGTGGATATGGATGTTCTCTATGCCGGTGGTGAGGTGATGCAGGGTGATGAACTCACGCTGCCGCATCCACGGATGACGGTGCGGCGCTTTGTGCTGCAACCGCTGGCGGATATTCATCCCGATTTGATTTTGCCAGGGCAGGAGAGGACGGTTGCAGCACTGTTGCAGGCACTGGTGTCGGATGAGCCGCCGCTCAAACTCGTGGCGAATGACTGGCTCAAGTGATTCCGCTTCATTGCGCGTCTGGGGTTTGAGTTGTATGCGTTCCGGGTGCATCGGCTCAATGAACTATTCAGAAAACGCAAAGCCAGCGGCGAAAAGCTTGCGGTGCTGACCGCGTATGATTATCCGATGGCCCGTCTGCTTGATGAGGCAGGTGTGGACATGGTGCTGGTCGGTGATTCGCTCGGCATGGTAGTGCTGGGCCTGCCCGATACGACCGGGGTGGATATGAACATGATGTTGCATCATGCGACGGCGGTGAGGCGTGCGGTGAAACGGGCACCGGTGGTGGTGGACTTGCCCGCGCGCAGTTACGACCGGCCCGATCAGGCCCTGCATAATGCGCGGCGTCTGGTTGATGCCGGAGCGGATGCGGTGAAACTCGAAGGCGGCGTGGCCGTGATCGAGCGGGTCAGGGCGATCACTCAGGAGGGGATCGGCTATGTGGGACACATCGGGATGTTGCCGCAAAACGTGAAGGTCGAGGGCGGCTACAAAAAAAAGGGCAAAACGGATGAAGATGCCGCCCGATTGCTGGAGGACGCTCTGGCGCTGGAAGACGCGGGAGCTTGCGCCGTGGTTCTGGAAAGCATCATGCCTGAGGTGGCGGAGAAGATTTCAATGTCACTGAAGATTCCCACCATAGGGATCGGCGCCGGTTCTGGCTGCGATGCCCAAGTGCTGGTGACTCACGATTTGATCGGAGGTTATCCGTGGTTCAAGCCCCCATTTGCTCAAAGCAGGGCGAATGTCGCGCAAGAGATCACGCGCGCAGCTCAGGAGTTTATCCGCGAAGTGAAAGCCGCAAATCAGGCTTGAGCAGTCCTGCTGCGACTTGCGAAGAGAGGGATGGCGGCGAAATGACGGCAGATGGCTTCGGCGTTGTAGAGTGCCAGCAACAGAGCGGAACCTGCAAGATCTGCGGCAAGGGAGTTGCGGAAGAACATCCATGTCGGAGGTGCGCCCGGAGTGCCGATGGTGAGGGATTGCCACCAGCCGGAGATGTTTTTCGCGTATGCCGGATTGACGAGCCAGGAAACGCTGTTGGTCACGAGATAGAAAATCACGCTGCAAGTGAGAGCGCCCAGCAGGGTATCGATCACTCCAGCGCGACCACGCAAGCGCGATCCCCAATACGCCGCTCCGGCATAGCAGGCGTAGGCCAGGAGAACCTCCGGACGGCCTTCCGCTTGCGACCACCAACTGGCATTTTCGCTGATTAAATCAACACCGAGCAGCAGCAGCGCCCAACTCCACCACGGTAAGGGTTTTGGGAAAACAATGGTGCCAGCAAAGGCCAGGGCCATGAGCGGGGAGAAGTTTGGCAGACCCTCGATGATGTGGTGCTGAGTGAGGACCCGAAACGCGAGGACAGCAAGCATGAAAACCGAGGGTAGCCAGGCTTGTGGCGAGCGAGAAGAAAGGGGGGCTGATGACATGTGGAAAGAGAGTGCAAAACAGAATGAGGGACAAGCCTAGATTTGTCTAATTAAAACATAGACAAGAATTTTCTTTGCGCTAAATGATATTTGATGAAGCCCTGCTCTCACTCCCTCCTCGTTTTTACGCTGACGATATTTTTTCTTTGCTTTAGTCGAGTGGACGGAGCCGTTTCTTTTCTTTTAGCGCAAGGCCCATTTGGTGCCGGGGCTACAGTCGAAACTTATAAGTGGCAGGTGAACTATAACAGCGGGCAGTTAGTTACGGGGCAAGATTTGCTTAATGTGGTTTTTGGCGCACCTGTCGATTCAGGAACTGTTTACACGGATGGCTTTGGCGGCACCAATCCCTATTTCGTTTCCAGCAACGGGCAATGGGGCGCTGGGTATATAAGCTTCAATTCTGGTTTGTTTTTGGAGTCGCTCACCATTAGTGGTAAAAAGGTCGCACAGGATATTTCTTATTCTCCCGGATGGAGTTACTACGATGCGGGCGGGACTGACGGCGCTGGGCTAATTTACCCAGACGGCAATTGGTATTACGCTAACTCCGGAACCGGGGCGCGACAGCTTGCAAATGGAAGTTTCGACGGATTTGTATTTGGCGCTGACAGCGGAAATCCTTTTTACACCCCGCCTTCCATAACGGGTGCTGAAAATATGCCAGTAGCCTCGAATTTTGCCTCTGCCACGCTAATCGTTATCACCCCTGAGCCGGGTAGGCTTGTTTTGATTTGGCTGGGGATTAGCTCCATGGTGTTGCGCCGGCGCCGCACCGATGCTCCACACGGATGATTTTGATGTGAGTAATATAGCACAAGGCAAAACGCGGCGTGAAGGGTGTGCTGGGGTAGCTACCAGTCGTGGGTTCACCTTGATCGAATTGTTAGTTGTGATCACGATCATGGCCCTGCTGTCGGCGTTGACTGCTGGCACATGGAAATATTTCAGGGGCACGGCCACTCGCGCGGTCTGTTCCAATAATCTCCGGCAGCTCAGCGCGGCAACGAATCTTTATCTGGGCGACAATAACGGCTTTTTTCCGTCCTATCTCAAGGCAGCGCCCGGCGGGCGCATGTGGTGGTTTGGGCTGGAGACCTCACCGGGCGGTGCCGCTGAGGGTTCCCGTAATCTCGATGTCACCCAGGGACCGCTCTATCCTTACATTGATGAGATTGGAAAAATCGAGGTGTGTCCGGCCTTCAATTACAACAGCACCCTGTGGAAGCCCAAGTTCAAGGGAGCAAGTTACGCCTACGGGTATAACTGGAATCTCGGTGGGCGCATCGGGGGCACGCCGATGAATGTGGGCACATTGAGCAGCGGTGCGAGGGTAATCTTATATGGCGACTGCGGGCAGGTGAATACGTTCCAGGCCCCGGCCAGTGCATCGAATCCTTTGATCGAGGAGTTTTATCTAATTAACGAGGCGGACAAGACCATCCATTTCCGCCACAATGGGCGGGCCAACATTCTCTTTGTTGACGGGCACGTGGAATCATTCAGGCCATATCCGGGCACTGAAAACACCACCGTCCGGGGCGAGATCACCGGGCGTGTCACGCCTGCGGGAAGTCTGGATATGTTGCGCTGATTAATCCCGATGGCCGAGCACGGCAGTTACATAGGCACGCACGTCAACATCGTCCTCAGGTGAGAGCTTGGTCTTTTCCACCATCACGGGCATAATTTTTTTCCATTCTGCCGGTGTGTAACTTTTCACCGGTTCGACCGAGTGGCATTTTGCGCAACGGGTAATGTAGATTTCACGTCTTCTAGCGATGGCTATGACTTTGCTGCCGTTCAGCGGCAATCCAAGCATCGCCACGGGTGGTGCCGCCTGTTCCAGGCTGACACAGGCTGGGATTAGCAAAGTCATCAACAGGCACAGCCCACAAATATGCCGCTGCATTTTTTTCATTGGCTGGTGGCGGAGAATGGCTTCCGGTCAGAAGTGGAATCCCATTACTGTGCTTAGTTCAAACTTGGGTTCATCCGGTATATCTGTCACCCGGAACAATCCTGCGGCTGTCAGAAAAAAGTTACCTTTGCGCAGAGAGATATTTGGTCCGACAAAAACGGCGTTTCCACCAGAATGCCGCCAGTCTTCGAGTTCGACTTCATGTTTGGCCTCCAGACCTCCGAAAAAACGCGGGTGGAATTGATAGCTTAATCCCAAGGTCTGTTCCAGCACTCCGACAGGTTTTTCATAATGATCTTCCCATTTTGCTTCCAGGATGCCGTTGTAAACTAGAATCAGCGGCCCCAGATTTTTTTGCAGAAGAATTTTGCCTTCCAGTTCCAGTTCGCGGTCGCTGATGAGGACTTCACCATAGAGCGCGCTGCCGAGCCAGCTTTTGTTGGGGTCGGTCAGTTGATAAACGGCCTCGATGCCCGAACCGGCCCATGCGGTGGACCGTTGCCCATTTTCCCGCGCGTGCTCGAAATCGAACAGATAGACAGCAAGCTGGAACCTGTCGGTCACGCCGAATTCCAGTTCCTGACGGAAATGCAGCGAATCTAAACCATGTCCGTGCTTCCAGAATATGCTTTGTTCGTATTCGATGCTGCCACGGGGCGCGGTGGTGGTTTCATAGCTCAAGGCGAACCTCCGATCGGTGGCTTGCGTTGTTAAGCATGACAGGAGGAGGGTGAGAATTACAGCAGGAAGGTGGCGTGAATAGCTCATGACCGAATACTGTTGCGACTGCGTCTCATTTGCAACAAGAATCTATCGGTTAGCGCCTGAAGCTCGAATGCCTTGCCTTCAAACTCACCCCAACCCGCAAAATAGCAGGCAAGCCAGTTTAGTGAATCGGTGACGAGTCATAAACCTGCACCCGTTCCCAGAAGATTTTGCAGGTGCTGACGAAGTGCTCGTGTTGTGCGCAGTTTTTCTGGTAGTGCTCGTGGTCGTCCAGATTTTTGAAATGGAGGGTCAGCGAGAAATCGAACGAGTGGTCGGTGACGGGGCGCTGCTCGGTGGGCGCCGGTTTGCCGACGAAGCCGTGGATGAGGTAGGGAATTTCCTTGAGCTTGATCAGCTCATTTTCGAAAACGGCGCGCTGTTCGGCGGTGATTTCCTTTTTGAGCCAGAAGAAAACAGTGTGGATCATGACAAGCTATGGGGTTGAGGTTGATTCGGCATTTATCGCTTTTTACTCTCGCTGGAATTAACGTGGACTCGGGGCATGAGGAGGCGGTTGATTTCCCTGATGACATCTCTGGCCCACTGGAGAGCGGGTTCAGTTGAATAATGCACGCCGTCACCGCCAGTCTTGCCAGAGATGTAACGGGTCATCTTCCGCGAGTCAATCGTAGAGAAATTATGCCGTTCCGCGACTTTGCGGATGGTTTTGCTAATGGCCGACTGGATGGATGACGCAAATTTGGAGGAGTCCGGCGGCAGAATCCAGATGACCTGCTTGAGGTTCCCAGTGGTCTTGACGATGTTGCGGGCGAACTCCTCGAATATCTCTTCCTGTTTGGCCAGCGTCGCCATCCCGCCTTTCTCCAGGGTGTCAAAGTGGTTGGTGCCGAGCTGGATGATGACGATGTCAGGACGATGTTTTTTTAGCAGCTTTTCGATCTTGGGCGTTTCCATGGGGCGGGGTTTGACGCCGTTGTGATAGTCTTCAAAGATGCGTGAGGCGCTGGTGGTCTCGCGATAGCCGCAGGGGGTAACATGGACTGGTTCCGATACCAGCCAGTGCTGAACGGATGAACCGCACGAGGCGTAAATGGCGACCCGTTCCCGACCACCGCCGCCGGCAATGAGTGCGGCTTGCATGGCATCGCCAAAAGCCCCGACGCTGAGCGAGTCTCCTATAAAGAGAACTTTCTTTGTTGATGAGAAATGAACTGGCGCGACGGAAACGGCGGCGACCACTGTTCCAGATTTCCCATGGGCCGGGGTGCCGGCTCCAAGTAGTAGTAAATTGCAGCATGCCGCCGCTAAGGCACATTTCATCGCACGAGGAGTCTCAAGGATGAGCTTGGTGAACGATCGAGGACTTCGGCTCGGTGCCACGAGTGGACGCATCTGGATGACGTTTTTCGTCATCGGCCAGCAGACAGGGTGCGAGGTCGAAGGAGTCGGAAGCGTCATCACGCCGTATGGTATTCCAGAGGGAGGTCTTGTCGAGTTCCCGCACTTGCAGGGTGTATGTTTTCCCGACCTTGAGTTTACCTAGCGGCTGCTCCACCAGCCGGATGTAGGCGGGGTGCATGACCAGCAGTTTGTCCTTTTCGTATTTGCCTTCAATGACCTCGGTGACCTGATAGAGGCAGCCGACCAGAAACTCCCGGTAAGGGGCAAATTTATCCGGCGAGGGGACGGGGGTCTTAGAAAGCAGCTTGGCCTTGACTTTGAGAGTGGGGCCCGATGCGTCTGGAGCTGCGGGAGGATCCCAACCACCCATGGCAATGGCCTGGTCCGTAAGTTTGGGCATCGTGGCCAGGGGCTTGTGATATAGGTCCTTGGTAACAAGGCCAAAGACCGCGTCCGCCCAGTCAAGCGTTTCCTGTCCTTCAAAGTGCTCCTTGTCAGAGCTCATTATCTTATAGGGATAATGGGTGACGGTCCGGCTGTCGATCAGCGTGGCCATTGAACGGGTTTGCACCCGGATGTTGTCATGGACGAAAGACTGTATCTCATCAGTCACCTTGCCCGCGTGCGGCGGAGTAACCCAATAGACCTTCCTTAGCGAGGTGGGCTTAGTGGCCAGATAAGTCATGAAGGGGGAGACATAGAACTTGATCTGTTTGGCGTGCAGCTCTTCCTGAATCGTTTTGTGATCGTTGAAGAAGCTGAAGAAGTTGTTGCCGGATTGCATGATCAGCACGTCGGGCTTCACGGACTCCAAAAGCGTTTCCAGCTTGGGCACAAAGCGGCCGACGCGCTTGCTGCCGTAGTTGGCGGCCTCATTGATTTCGCGGGGCTTGGAGGTTCCGGCCACGGATTCGATGCTCCAGTAGCCGCAGAAGGTTTTGATGGTCGCGTAGGGCTTGCTCTTCAACCAGCTCAGGGGATGGGTGCCGCAGGCCATGTAAGTGTGGACCGCGCCAATGTGCGGGTCGTCACGCAGCCTCTGGTCAAGTCTCTTTCCGAAACCCTCAAGGCTCATCGAATCGCCGAGGATCAATACTGAGATTAATTCTGACGCATTGCATGACTTGGCCTGCGCCTGGCTTACAGGAGTAAGTTCTGCGAACGGCACCCGGCTTGTGGCGTCATCAATCAGATGCAGGATGACATGGTTGGACTCGTCCAGTCCGGCATAAGTTGCCTCATAAGTTTCTCCTGTATTAGTTGACCAGGACATGACCGGACTGGCAATCGGCGTCTTTTCTAGACTGATGTCACTGGCCGTGTTGTCGGCCAGGAGGGGGAAGGTGAATACTAGAGCAACAAGCACTTTGGCGAGATGTTGCGCCACTATTTGTAACAGCCTCAAAGAAATGGGCTGTTGGATCATGAGAGAAACCTTAATGTCATCGGGTGATGAGCATTTACTGTTACGCAGTCATGTTTCAAGTTAATTGTATGAAATATTTTTTTGCCTGTAACAGCGGGTATCCATCGCGTATCCAGCCCCGGCTTAATCCCGGAGATTCTTTGATCCGTTGACTTGGGAATTGACCCGGAGTCGCAGGCCGTTGAGCCGGATGAAGCCGGTGGCGTCGTCTTGATTATAGGCCTTCGTCGGGTCAGCTTCCATCGTCGCGATGTGCGGGTTATACATGCTGAACTTCGACTTGCGGCCCGCCGCGTGGATGCCGCCCTTGTAAAGCTTGACCCGGACAGTGCCGCTGACGTTCTTCTGGCTCTCGGTGACGAGCGCTTGGATGGCGAGACGCTCAGGCGCATACCAAAAGCCGTTATAAACGAGTTCGGCGTATTTCGGGATGAGCGAATCGCGCAGGTGCATGACCTCGCGATCCATCGTGAGGCTTTCGATCTGGCGATGCGCGAAGTGCAGGATGGCACCGCCGGGGGTTTCATAGACGCCACGGGATTTCATGCCGACGAAGCGGTTCTCGACCATGTCCACGCGACCGACGCCGTGCTTGCCGCCGAGTTTGTTGAGCGTCTGCATGACTTTCAGCGGCGACATTTCTTTGCCGTTCACGGCGATGCAGTTGCCCTTTTTGAAATCGAGCGTGACGTATTCCGGCTTGTCCGGCGCGTCCTCGGGGAAGCAGGAGAGGACGGTGAAGTAGTCTTTGTTCTTCTTGTCGCCCGCGTCGAACCACGGGTCTTCGAGAATGCCCGCCTCGTAGCTGATGTGCAGCAGGTTTCGGTCCATCGAGAACGGCTTCTTGGCGCTGGCCTGCACGGGGATCTTGTGTTTTGCGCAATAGTCGATCATCTCCTGGCGGCCGGGGAATTCATTGCGGAAGCGCTCGTCGCGCCACGGGGCGATGATCTCGATCTCCGGTGCCAGCGCGGCGGCGGTGAGTTCAAAGCGCACCTGATCGTTGCCTTTGCCGGTGGCTCCGTGAGCGATGGCGGTGGCACCTTCTTTTTGCGCGATCTCAACCATGCGTTTCGCGATCAAAGGACGCGCGATGCTGGTGCCGAGAAAATACTGGCCCTCGTAGATCGCTCCGGCCTGCATCATGGGATAGATAAAATCCTTGGCGAACTCGTCCTGAAGATCGTCGATGTAAATGGAAGACGCGCCGGTCTGCTTCGCTTTTTTGTTAAGTCCATTGAGTTCATCTTCCTGGCCGATGTTGGCGCAGAAGCAGATCATCTCTGCATCGTAAGTTTCCTTGATCCAGGAGAGAAGGACCGAGGTGTCGAGACCACCGGAGTAAGCGAGAACGATTTTCTTTTTGGGCATGGCTGGTTTTCTATGGGTGCGGAACAAACCATGATTTATGGAAGGTTCAAGGTTCAATGCTCAAGTCTGTAAGGAAGGATCAAGATTCATGGGTCAGCCTTGATCCTTGGAGTTTCCTTGAAGTTGGAGCCTTGATGCTTGAGTCTTCAGGTTCATGATGCTCACGGACTGGCTGACACAGCACACGCTCATCCTTGATTCGCGCGCGCTGGCGCTCGCGCTGCTGGCCGCCTTGTGCATTGGCATGTCCAAGGCGGGACTGGCCGGGGCGGCGACGCTGAATGTGGTTCTGATGGCGGAGGCGTTTGGCGCCATGCCTTCGGTGGGGCTGGTCTTGCCACTACTAATTTTCGCAGATTTGCTGGGTTATGCGATCAATCACCGGGGCGGTTCGTGGCGGCAGATCGTGCCCTTGATTCCACCTGCGGCACTTGGCGTGGTGGCTGGCTGGTTGCTGCTGCATCGCATTGACGGCGCGGTGGCGCGACCGGTCATCGGGTGGGTGATCATTCTGCTGCTGGCTTTCAAATTGTTGCTGGACTTGAAGCGCGAAGCGTTCGCGAATCTGCATCGCCATCGTATTTTTACATGGGGTATGGGAGTCGCGGCGGGGACGACCACGATGCTGGCCAATGCTGCCGGGCCGGTCATGACCGTGTATCTGCTGGCGCATCGGTTTGAGAAAAGGGAATACCTCGGA
Organism: Verrucomicrobiota bacterium; assembly: GCA_043758025.1. Classification (GTDB taxonomy): domain Bacteria; phylum Verrucomicrobiota; class Verrucomicrobiia; order Verrucomicrobiales; family Verrucomicrobiaceae; genus VFKE01. Next base: position 13,689 of record JAYVOH010000081.1, on the reverse strand, counting down.
ATTTTCTCCCGTTTTTTTCTTTTCATTAATTTGCTAAAAATTCCGTTCAGCACCAATCTGGGCATCATAAATCAGGCTTCGCTCAAAACGAATCTCGTGCTGCTGCCAGGCGTGGTGGCGGGCATTTTTCTAGGGTGGGTGTTGCTACGGCGGATGTCGCAGCCGGTATTTGAAAAGGTAATGTTCGCGCTGACTCTGGCGGCGGCGGTCCGGATGGTGTGGTGAGGAACAAATGCAACAAAGACCCGGTTTTTTCCAGTCAAGCCGCGATTTCAAACTTTTTATCAATTTTTTTTGACAGTGCGTCGCACCCCTCTACTATGACTCCCACTTTTTTGACAAAGGCGGGGATTTTTGTTCATACGTCCGAGCGGCGGCTTGACAAGGTTCCTTCGTCTTTACGAGAAAGCGGTGCGTTTCCACGACTCGTGGCAGCGCTCGTGTAGCTCAGTGGTAGAGCGCGTCCTTGGTAAGGACGAGGTCGCGGGTTCAACCCCCGCCACGAGCTCCAGGAGTCTTAAGATGCCCCATCAAATCCCCCAATAAACCAACAGCGTAACAACAACACAAGACAATGGCTAAAGAAGCATTCCAGAGGAACAAACCGCATGTCAACATCGGCACCATCGGCCACGTTGACCACGGTAAAACCACATTGACCGCCGCCATCACCACGGTCCTTTCCAAAAAAGGCTTCGCGCAGGCGAAGAAGTATGATGAGATCGACGCGGCTCCCGAGGAAAAGGAGCGTGGTATCACCATCAACACTGCCCACGTCGAGTATGAGACCGAGAAGCGTCACTATGCTCACGTTGATTGCCCCGGCCACGCTGACTATGTGAAAAACATGATCACCGGCGCGGCCCAGATGGACGGCGCCATTCTTGTGGTCTCCGCTGCTGACGGCCCGATGCCCCAGACCCGCGAGCATATTCTTCTCGCCCGTCAGGTTGGCGTTCCTGCTGTCGTAGTTTTCATGAACAAGGTGGACATGGTTGATGACTCCGAACTTCTCGACCTCGTCGAAATGGAAGTTCGCGAACTTCTCAGCAAGTATCAATACCCTGGCGACGACATTCCGATTGTGAAGGGTTCCGCACTCAAGGCACTTGAAGGCGACGCCGAGCAAGAGGCCAACATCCTCAAGCTGATGGACGCTGTTGACAGCTACATCCCGCTTCCAGAGCGTCCGATTGACAAGGACTTCCTGATGCCGGTTGAAGACGTTTTCGCGATTGAAGGTCGTGGCACCGTCTGCACGGGCCGTATTGAGCGTGGCATCGTCAAGAAGATGGGTGAAGTCGAGATCGTCGGCATCAAGGACACCATCAAGACCACTGTCACTGACATTGAAATGTTCCGCAAGCTCCTCGACGAAGGTCGTGCGGGTGACAACGTGGGCTTGCTTCTCCGTGGTGTGAAGAAGACCGACGTTGAGCGTGGTCAGGTCATCGCCAAGCCCGGCTCGGTGAAGCCGCACAGGAAATTCACTGCGGAAGTCTATGTGCTTTCCAAGGATGAAGGTGGCCGTCACACGCCGTTCTTCACAAACTACCGTCCGCAGTTCTATTTCCGCACAACGGATGTGACTGGCACCGTATCCCTGCCTGATGGCGTGGAAATGGTCATGCCTGGCGACAACGTTTCGATCACGGTGGAGTTGATCACCCCGATCGCGATGGAGAAGACCATGCGCTTCGCCATCCGTGAAGGTGGCCGCACAGTCGGAGCCGGTCGTGTGGCCGACATTTTGGACTGATCCACCTTGCTCTGTTGAGGAATTTGAGCCCCGCAGGCTTGTCGGCAAGACAACCTGCGGCTGTTCTGTCCTCAAACGACAAGAACTTGAAACAAACCTAAAGGCACTTACAATATCGAGACAGTCCGCCAAGACGAATACGCCGGTAGCTCAATTGGTAGAGTAGCGGTCTCCAAAACCGTTGGTTGGGGGTTCGATTCCCTCCCGGCGTGCCAGCCGCACATGGCTCTCTTGATTTCTTGACGACTCGCATGAACCGCATATCCCGCTACATATCCGAAGTCTGGACTGAACTCAAAAAAGCCACATGGCCTTGGGATCCCAAGGAAAAGGGCTTCGTCCGCTACAAGGAACTCACGGATGCCACCACTGTGGTTTTCATCGCGGTGCTCATTCTCGCGGCATTCACGGGTGTGTTTGATTTTATTCTCCGCAAATTTTTTGAAGCTTTCACCTCCTAGGCAGCGGCGCCTCACCAATTGAACTAATTTTTATGGGAGCCATTCCTTCACCGCATGACCAGTGGTATGTGATTCACGTCCGGGCCGGACTTGAGCAGCGCGTGCGCGACAACATGATCAAGCGCATCGCCACCGAGGAGATGGGCGATTATATATTCGAGGTCATCGTTCCCACCGAGCGAGTTTCCGAAGTCAAAAAAGGGAAGCGTAGCGAATCCACGCGCAAGGTTTATCCCGGATACATTATCGCCAATATGTGGCTTCTTGATGAGCACAACAAGCCCGTGGTGCAGACTTGGCACTTCGTGAAGGAGACCGATGGATTCCTCAATTTTGCCGGAGCCAAGGATCATCCGATTCCCTTGCGCGCCAAGGAAGTGGAAACACTGCTCGCTCAAGTCCGTGAGCGCGAGGAGGGTGCCAAGCCCAAGATTCAGTTCTCTCTCGGTGACAGCGTCCGCGTGGCCGACGGTCCCTTTGAGAGTCAGATCGGCGTCATCGAGGAAATCGATCAGGAGCGCGGTGTGCTGCGCGTTTCCGTGAACATTTTTGGGCGCTCCACTCCGGTCGATCTCGAATACTGGCAGGTTGAAAAAGCCTGATCTTACCGCCAATTTTTTAAGAACATCATTCCATAACCGAAAACTAGAACACTACAGATGGCCAAAGAAATCGTCAAAATGATCAAGCTCCAGATCAAGGCTGGAGCCGCCAATCCTGCACCACCCATCGGGCCTGCGCTCGGTCAGGCGGGAGTCAACATCATGGCTTTCTGCAAAGAATTCAACGCCGCCACACAAAAGGCTGGCGGAGACGTGCTGCCCACGGTCATCACGGTTTACAAAGACAAGAGCTTTACCTTCATCACCAAGCAGCCGCCGGCTTCCAACATCTTGAAAAAGATTGCCAACATCGCCTCCGGCTCCGGAGAAGCGAACAAAAAGAAGGTGGCCAAGATCACCCGCAAACAGCTTCAGGAGGCGACCAAGGCCAAGATGGCTGATTTGAATACCACCGATCTCGAGGCGGCCACCCGCATCATGGCCGGAACCGCGCGTCAGATGGGGATCGACATCATCGACTAAATTTTCACAGCTAATTATCCGTAACCCAAACCAACCCGCAGGAGAATCAACCAACACGATTCGTTTGAACTGCCTACCAACATGAAAAAGAGAAGCAAAAGATACAAACAAGCGGCGGCAATGATTCCCGCAGACCGGCAGTTCAGTCTCGAAGAGGCTGCTGAACTTGTTAAAAAACTTCCATCCACCAAGTTCTCCGAGACGGTGACCCTCGCATTCCGCATGACGATGGATCCCAAGAAATCCGATCAAATGGTCCGAGGCACCTGCCCACTACCACACGGGAGCGGCAAGACCGTGCGCGTGGCTGTGTTTGCAGTTGGTGACACCGCCGCTGCCGCCAAGGCTGCCGGTGCTGAGCATGTTGGTTTTGAGGACCTCATCGAAAAGGTCAAGGCTGGATTTACAGATTTTGATGTTGCCGTCGCCACTCCGGCCGCCATGGCCGAAGTCCGCAAGCTCGGCAAGCAGCTCGGACCCCGCGGTTTGATGCCCAATCCAAAAACCGGGACGGTCACTGATGACACCGCCGCTGCTGTGAAAGCGGTCAAAGCTGGTCGCGTAGAATTCAAGCTCGACAAGAACGGCAATCTGGCCGCCGCCATTGGCAAAGTGGGCTTTGATGTCAAGGCTCTCGCCGAGAATGGACAGACGCTCATTGACGCCATTCTGCGTGCGCGCCCCGCATCCGCGAAAGGCAGATACATTCAGAACATCACCCTCGCAGCGACGATGTCGCCTCCGATCAAGCTTGATGTATCCAAGCACATCAAAACCGCAGCAGCCTAACTTCAATAAGGAATTACGATGAAAGCAGAAAAGACCGTCATGATTGATCACCTTCTTGAGAAGGTGAATGCCTCTCCGTTCCTGTTCGTGGTGGACTATACCGGACTCACCGTGGACAAGTTCGAGGAGTTGCGCAAACGCCTGCGGGTAGCGGGTGCTGAAATGCACGTTTATAAAAACACCCTGGTGAAGAAGGCCGCAGAACGCGCCCAATACCCGGAAGAACTCGCCTCGTCGCTCACCGGTCAAACGGCTGTCGTGACCGGAGCCAAGGACGTTTGCGCCGCCGCTAAGGTGATGAAGAATTTCGCCGCTGAGTTTGAAAAGCCCAAAATGAAGGCGGGCGTGCTCGATGGCAAATATCTCAATGACACCGGCATCAAGGCTCTCGCCGACCTTCCTTCGCGCGAGGTTCTTCTGGCCACGCTGCTTGGAGTTCTTCAGGCTCCCGCCAGCAAGCTGGTGCGCGTCTTGAACGAGCCTGCCGCTTCACTCGCACGTGTGCTGCAAGCCAAGGCTGACAACGCATCCTAACCCCAACAAATTTGAATCGATGGCGGAGCAATCCGCCTGAACACCAAACACCCAACGGTTCCTTGCCGGATTGTCGGCCGACAATCTCAAACCAGCCGGAGCCCCGGCCAACGGCAACACCAAATACATAATATGGCAGACCTGAACAAAATCGTAGATGAACTCAGCGGACTTACCGTCCTGGAAGTCGCTGAACTTGTAAAAACCCTCGAAACGAAGTGGGGCGTTAGCGCCGCTGCTCCTGTTGCCGTCGCCGCCGCTGGTGGTGGTGCTGCAGCCGCACCTGCCGCTGAAGCGAAGACCGAATTCGATGTCGTCCTCACTGAGAGCGGCTCGAACAAGATCGGCGTCATCAAGGAAGTGCGCACCGTGGTTCCTGGACTCGGCCTGGCCGAAGCCAAGAAACTTGTTGAGAGCGCTCCTCAGCCCCTCAAGCAGGGTATCAGCAAGGAAGAAGCTGACGAAATCAAGAAGAAGATGGAGGCCGCAGGCGCCAAAGTCGAAATCAAGTAACATTCCCTTTTGCGCGTTGCGCCGTTTATGCGGCGCAACGCGTTCCTCAAGAAATCCCCGATTCCCGCAATGCTTCTGTTCTGTTATCCGACGACCTCGTTCCCGTGCCCGCAAGGGTGCCGGAAGGTTTTTGGAGCAGATGGATGCAAGGCGCGGAATTATTGCGTTGCGAATGTTCCGTCTTACGGCGGCCGTTCGTAACTAAGTTTAACTTACATAGGCGCAAGGCAGGCTTTCAATCCTGCCAATGCACCGCCCGATTGCCGGTTCAGTTCCGGTGCTTTGTCCACCCCGTTGTCCACCCAAGCCCCACCTCGTATGTCCCAGCGCACCAATTTTGGCAAGATCAAAGATCCCATAGAGCCTCCAAACCTCATCGAGGTCCAGCTCAAATCCTACGAGGAATTCCTGCAGAAGGATGTCACAGCGTCCCATCGGAAAAACACCGGTCTCCAGTCCGTGTTCCGCGAGGTGTTTCCTATCGAGAGCTATGACGGGAAGATGACATTGGATTTCACCCAGTATGATATTGGTGAGCCTAAACTTACTCCCATCCAGGCCATCCGGGACGCCGAATCTTATAGTGCACCGTTGTATGTGACTTATGAGTTGCGTGACGAGGCTGGAGCCAAGCAGGAAAAAGTTTACATGGGCGAACTGCCCATGATGACCACCCGAGGCACCTTTGTTATCAATGGTGCGGAACGCGTCGTCGTCAGCCAGTTGCATCGTTCCCCCGGCATTTGCTTTGAAACTTCCCAGCACCTCAATGGCCGCTGGCTCTTTGGCTTCCGCATCATTCCCGACCGCGGCACCTGGCTGGAAGTGCAGTTCGACACCAATGACCTGCTCTATGTCTATCTCGACCGCCGCCGTCGCCGCCGGAAATTCCTTGCGACCACACTGCTGCGCGTCATTGGCTATCCAACCGACGAAGACATCTTGAAGTTGTTCTATCCCATCGAGGATATGAAGCTCAAGGAGACCATGGACGATGAGGGGCTTGCCTCCAAAGTGCTCTTCAAAGACATCCTGGACGGCGAACTGATCGTGGCTCGCGCCTATGAGCCGCTTACCCAGGGTATCGTGCGCCAGATCATCCAGCTCGGTCACAAGTCTGTGCGCGTGATCACTGCATCGCAGGATGAACTTCTGATTGCTTCTCTCCGCAAAGATGTCGCTCGTGATGAAGACGAGGCCCTCAAGGAAATTTATCGTCGTCTCCGCCCTGGTGATCCGCCGACCGTTCCTAATGCGCGCGCCCTCGTGAAGCGCCTCTTCTTCGATCCTAAACGTTATGACCTCACCCGGGTTGGTCGCTACAAGATCAATCAAAAGCTCGGCATCAATGTGGATGACAACATGCGCATCCTGACGGCTGAGGACGTGATCTCCGCGCTGCGCTATCTCTTCCGCCTGCGGGGTGGGGAAGGTGTGATTGATGATATTGATCACCTTGGCAGCCGCCGCGTCCGGGCGGTAGGGGAACTTCTCTCCAACCAGTGCCGCGTGGGCCTGGCCCGCACCGAGCGTCTCGTCAAGGAGCGCATGACGCTCTTCGACGTAAACATGGACGTGATGACGCCGCAAAAGCTCATCAACCCCAAGGCGCTGAGCGCCGTGGTTCGTGATTTCTTCGCGCGTTCCCAGCTCAGCCAGTTCATGGATCAGATGAATCCTCTGGCGGAACTCACCCACAAGCGTCGTCTCTCCGCGCTTGGACCTGGTGGCCTCAACCGCGACCGCGCCGGCTTTGAAGTTCGCGACGTGCATCCTTCGCACTATGGTCGTATCTGCCCGATTGAAACTCCCGAAGGTCCGAACATCGGCCTTATCAACTCGATGTGCAGCTATGCTCGCATCAATGAGTTCGGTTTCATCGAGACTCCTTACCGCAAAGTTGTCAACGGAACCATCACCGGCCAGATTGATTATCTTACCGCCGATCAGGAAGAGAACCACCACGTTGCTCAGGCCAACAATGCCATTGACGACAAGGGCAAGTTCAAGGATTCCAAGATCACGGTGCGTTATCGCGGCGACTTCCTTGAAGTCTCCCCTGACCAAACCACCTACATGGACGTATCGCCGAAGCAACTGGTTTCTGTTGCCGCTTCGCTGATTCCGTTCCTGGAACACGATGACGCCAACCGCGCACTGATGGGATCGAACATGCAGCGGCAAGGCGTGCCACTTCTTGAGTCCGAGGCGCCGTATGTCGGCACCGGAATGGAAGGCAAGACCGCCCGCGACTCTCAGTCCGTGGTCGTCTGTGACGCCAGTGGCATTGTTGCCGCATCCACCGCCGATTACATTATCGTCACCAAGGACGGCTCGCTGCCAATCAGCGAAAAGGCATTTGCCGCCGATCCTGCCAAAGTTAAAACCGATCCAGATAAAGGCACATACTTCTACGCCCTGCGCAAATTCATGCGTTCGAATGCCGGCACCTGTATCAACCAGCGCCCGCTCGTCAAGCGCGGTCAGAAGGTGAAGAAGGGCGAAGTGCTCGCGGACGGTCCTTGCACCGACAACGGCGAACTTGCTCTGGGCCGGAACATGCTCGTCGCGTTCATGCCATGGAACGGTTACAACTTTGAAGATGCCATTGTCATCAGCCGTCGCGTGGTGAAGGAGGACATCTACACCTCCATCCACATCGAAGACTTTGAAGTTGGAGCGCGTGACACCAAGCTCGGCCCCGAGGAAATCACCCGTGATATTCCTAATGTGGGCGATGAAGCTCTGCGCAATCTCAGCGCGGACGGCGTCGTTCGCATCGGTGCTGAAGTGAAGCCTGGCGACATTCTCGTAGGCAAGATCACTCCGAAATCCGAAACCGAACTCGCACCTGAAGAGCGCCTTCTGCGCGCCATTTTCGGTGAGAAAGCCGCAGACGTGAAGGATACTTCATTGCGCGTTCCCTCCGGTTGCACTGGCATCGTCATGGATGTCCGTGTTTCCTCCCGCACTGGTTCTGAGAAGGAAAACCTGACCCCTGCCGAGCAGAAGAAACAGATCAAGCAGATCACGGACGAACACAAGAACAAGGTCGAGCAGCTCACCGAGCAACTCACCGAGAAGTTGTCCGAGATCCTTCTTAACGAGAAAATCCCGCTTGATGTCGTCAATGGCGAATCCGGCGAGGTCATCATTCCGGCCAACAAGAAAATCACCAAGACGTTGCTTCGCACCCTTGCGGAAACGCATCGTTCCATTGAAATCGACCAGAGCCCGATCCGTAACAAGATCATGGACATCATCCAGACCTTTGAGGTGAAGTTCGACGAGGCCGATATCGAGCGCGAGCGCCAGCTCGATCGCATCGAGCAGGGCGACGAAATGGAAAGCGGCGTCATCAAACAAGTGCGCGTCTTCATCGCCAGCAAGCGTAAGCTCAGCGTCGGTGACAAGATGGCAGGCCGTCACGGAAACAAGGGCGTTGTCGCCACCATCGTTCCCGAGGAAGACATGCCGTTCCTCGAAGACGGAACGCCGGTTGATATTTGCTTAAACCCCCTCGGCGTGCCATCACGAATGAACGTCGGTCAGGTTTTGGAAACTCACCTTGCCGTTGCCGCCAAGGCGTTGGGCATGAAAGTGGCCACCCCGGTTTTTGATGGCATTCCCGAGAAACAGATCATGGAGTTCCTCAAGGACGCCAAGAAAGTGCCTGGCTACGAATGGATCGGTCTCAATGGTAAGAGCCTTCTCTATGATGGCCGCACCGGCGAGTCGTTCTCGCAGGAAGTCGTTGTCGGCTACATCTACATGCTGAAGCTCGGTCACTTGGTCGCGGACAAGATTCACGCCCGCGCAGTCGGACCTTACTCGCTCGTTACGCAGCAGCCTCTGGGCGGCAAGGCCCAATACGGTGGCCAGCGTTTCGGTGAGATGGAAGTGTGGGCGCTCGAAGCCTACGGTGCCGCTTACACGTTGCAGGAACTCCTCACGGTGAAGTCCGACGACGTTCAAGGCCGCACCCGCATTTATGAAAGCATCGTCAAAGGCGATAACTCTCTCGAAGCCGGCACGCCGGAATCGTTCAACGTTCTTATCAAAGAAATGCAGTCCCTCGGGCTGGATGTGAAGGTCACAAGCCGCAACACCACCCAGGAAGGCATCGAAATGTTCTCCGCCGCATCCGGCATGTAATTCAACCCGTCGCATAACGTCAGCACCCACACCATCATGAGCCCGGACACACAACTTAAGGAACTCTTCGGTGAAACCAACCGCAGCGGCGGTTTTGACATGGTTTCCATCTCCGTAGCATCGCCCGACCGCATTCGCAGTTGGAGCAACGGCGAAGTTAAAAATCCCGAGACCATCAACTACCGCACCTTCAAGCCGGAAAAAGGCGGCTTGTTTTGCGAGCGTATCTTCGGTCCCACCCGGGACTGGGAATGCGCCTGCGGTAAATACAAACGCATCAAGCACAAGGGCGTCATCTGCGACCGTTGCGGTGTTGAAGTTACACTTAGCCGCGTGCGCCGCGAGCGCATGGGCCACATTGAACTTGCTGTTCCAGTGACCCATATCTGGTTCTATAAGTGCATGCCCAGCCGCATTGGTTTGATGATGGACATGACCGCCCGTTCACTGGAACGCGTGATCTATTATGAAGACTACATCGTAGTCAGCCCCGGCAACACGCCCTTGCAGCGCGGCCAACTACTCACCGAGATGGAATATCGCGAGGCCGAGGAGCAATACGGCGCCGATGCCTTCAAAGTAGGCATGGGCGCGGAAGCCATCCGCGACATCCTTGCTCAGGCGAACCTCACTGACTTGGTGAAGGATCTCGAACAGCAGATGACCAAGACCCGCTCGAAGCAGCTTCGCAAAAAAATCGCCAAACGCCTCAAGCTTTGCCAGGGCTTTGCCTCATCCCATTCCCGCCCGGAATACATGGTGCTGGAAGTGCTGCCGGTTATCCCGCCTGATCTTCGTCCGCTGGTTCCTCTCGAAGGTGGCCGGTTCGCGACTTCTGACTTGAACGATCTCTATCGTCGCGTCATCAACCGCAACAACCGTCTCAAGAACCTCCTCTCGCTCAAAACACCGGATGTCATCATTCGCAACGAAAAGCGCATGTTGCAGGAAGCTGTCGATGCGCTGTTCGACAACGGCCGTCACGGTCGCGCCGTCACCGGCGCGGGCAACCGTCCGCTCAAGTCCATGTCCGACATGCTCAAGGGCAAGTCTGGCCGCTTCCGTCAGAACCTTCTCGGCAAGCGCGTGGATTACTCGGGACGTTCCGTTATCGTCATCGGCCCCGACCTCACTTTGAACCAGTGCGGTCTGCCAAAGAAAATGGCACTCGTCTTGTTCGAGCCCTTCATCATCCGCCGCCTCAAGGAACTCGGACTCGTCCACACCGTGCGCAGCGCGAAGAAGATGATCGAGCGTCGCACGCCGGAAGTCTGGGACATTCTCGATGAAGTCACCAAGGGCCACCCCGTCCTCCTGAATCGTGCGCCGACCCTGCACCGTCTCTCGATCCAGGCTTTCGAGCCGAAGCTCATCGAAGGCGAGGCCATTCGCGTTCACCCTCTCGTTTGCACGGCTTACAACGCCGACTTCGACGGTGACCAGATGGCCGTGCACGTTCCGCTGTCCATTGAAGCCCAGATGGAGGCCCGCCTGCTCATGCTCGCGCCGAACAATCTGTTCTCTCCAGCCAGCGGCAAGCCCATCCTCAATCCTTCGCAGGACATTCCTCTCGGTTGCTTCGCGCTCACTTATGTGCGCGATCTGCCGCAGCATGATGACGACAAGAAAAAGAAGAAAGGGCACAACTACATGCCCATGTTCAACGACGCCTCCGAAGTTGAGTTTGCCGTTTCCGAAGGTGGAGTGGAACTCAATCAGAAGATTCTTTTCCGCAACCCTGATTACAAGAGCACAGGCCGCATCTATGGTGATCCTACCAAGGCGGTTATCGAAACCACGCCGGGCCGGGTTCGGTTCAACGAAATCTGGCCTGTCGCCCTTGGTTTCTATAACAACACCGTTGGCAAGAAGCAGATTTCCGACATCATCTGGCGCTGCTTCCAGACCTCCGGCCATCAGGAAACTGTAGCCGGTCTCGACCGCCTCAAGCAGCTCGGCTTCCACGAGGCCATGCGCTCCGGTTGCTCCATCGGCATTACCGACATGGTGATTCCTCCCGGCAAAAAAGAACGTCTCGCCAAGGCACGGGAAGAAGTGGATACCGTTGCCAAGCAATTCCGTCGCGGCATCATCACCAATGGCGAACGCTATCAGAAGGTCATCGACATCTGGACCAACGCCACCGACGACATGGCTAAGGAAGTGTTCCGCACATTGGAATACAACGACGGCAAGAAACTGCACAATCCGCTCTACATCATGGTCACCTCCGGTGCCCGTGGTAACCAGACGCAGATCAAGCAGCTCGCTGGAATGCGCGGTCTCATGGCCAAGCCCAGCGGCGAGATCATCGAGAACCCGATCACCTCGAACTTCCGCGAAGGTCTGAGCGTTCTTGAGTATTTCATCTCCACCCACGGAGCGCGCAAGGGTCTTTCCGACACCGCGCTCAAGACTGCCGACTCCGGCTACATGACCCGCAAGCTCGTGGACGTGGCGCAGGACGTTATCGTCACCGAAGATGATTGCGGCACCGTCAATGGAATCACTCTCGCCGCCATCTACCAGGGCGACGAAGAAATTGTTGACCTCAAGACCCGCATCTATGGCCGCACCTCATGCGAGACCGTGCACGATCCCGTCACGAAGAAAACGATTGTCTCCGTCAACGAACTCATCAGCGAAGACATTGCGAACCGTCTGACGCAAATCGGTGTCGAGAAACTCAAAATTCGTTCCGTGCTCAATTGCGAAAGCAAGCGCGGCTGCTGTGCCAAGTGCTACGGCCTCAGCCTCGCGACCAGCCGCTTCTGCCGCATCGGCGACGCGGTCGGCATCATCGCCGCCCAGTCCATCGGCGAACCCGGAACGCAGCTCACCATGCGAACCTTCCACGTCGGTGGTGTGGCCGCAGGTGCCTTCAAGCAGCCCGTCATCGTCACCAAGAACGCCGGCTTTGTGAAGTTCACCGATGTCCGCCTCGTGCAGACGCTTGATGGTTCGCGCATTGCACTTAACAAGAACGGATCGCTCACCATCCATGATGAAGACGGTCGCGAACTCGAATCTCACAAGATCGTCCTCGGTGCCGTCATCACCAAGGAAGAAGGAGGCAAAGTCAAGAAGGGCGAGACCATCGCCACTTGGGACCCTTACAACGTGCCCATCATCTCCGAGAAAGCGGGCAAGATCGAATTCCGCGACATGATCGGCGGCGTCACCGTGACCAAGGAAATCAACGAAGGCACTGGCAACGAGGAAATCGTGGTCATCGAGCACAAAGAAGACTTGCACCCGCAGGTCATCATCCTCGACTCCAAGAAAGAAATCCTCGCCAGCTACACCATTCCCGCAGGCGCTCATCTGGCCGTCAAGAATCATGAGAAGGTCGAGGCCGGTGTCATTATCGCCAAGACCCCGCGCAAGGCCGCGAAGACCAAGGACATCACCGGCGGTCTGCCGCGTGTGGCCGAACTCTTCGAAGCTCGCAAACCCAAGGACGCTTGCGAAATCGCGAAGATCGACGGTGTCGTGGAAATCGCCGGCCTCATCCGTGGCAAGCGCAAGGTTCTCGTCACTGATCCCAAGACCGGCGCCCAGGAAGAGCACCTCATTCCCCGCAGCAAGCACATTCTCGCCATCAACGGCGATATCGTCCACAAGGGCGATCAGCTCACCGACGGACCCGTCGTGCCGCACGAAATCCTCGACATCCTCGGGCCTCAGGCGCTTCAGGAACACCTTGTCAATGAAGTGCAGGAAGTTTATCGCGCCCAGGGCGTGGAGATCAATGACAAGCACGTCGAGATCATCGTCCGCCAGATGCTGCGCAAGGTGAAAATCACCGAGCCCGGCGATACCGTCTTCCTCTGGGGCGACCAAGTGGAGCGACTCGAGTTCGAGAAGGAAAATCTTCGCGTCGTCGAAGACGGTGGCAAGCCTGCCGAAGCCGAACCCGTTCTGCTCGGCATCACCAAGGCCAGCCTCGAAACCGAAAGCTTCATCAGCGCAGCGTCCTTCCAGGACACCACGCGTGTTCTCACCGAAGCGGCCACGCTCGCCAAGGCCGACCACCTGCGCGGGTTCAAGGAAAACGTCATCATGGGCCATCTCATCCCCGCCGGTTCCGGTTTCCACACCAACCGCAACTTCACCCTCGAAGAAACCGTCAAGGTGGCCTACACCACCGATGGCTCCGCACCCGAGGATGAAGCCGTCGGCGCGTAAGCCCGGAAAACAGTTATCTCCAAACGCCCGCTGGAAACAGCGGGCGTTTTTTTGTTAACTGTGAGACGACTACATTCAAGGTCTGAAAATTGACCACTGATACCTCTAATACCATTTGGAAGTATCAATCAGCAAAACGTTGCGCGCATTGCGTTCTCTATGAACTTGGGAGGATGGCGTTGCCATCCAAGCCAGTAGCGAGGGG
>JAYVOH010000080.1:0-5942 GCA_043758025.1 Verrucomicrobiota bacterium | reverse complement strand
CGCCTATCGGTTTTTTTGATGGAGGGCGAAGCATCTGCTCCACCAGCTTCTCAGTTCCGCGCACGGTAAGACCTTTTTGTATGACCTGTCCGGCGGCGGACACAATTTCATCCGTCTGCTTCAAGCCGAGCAGCACCTTTGCGTGGCCAGTGCTCAGTTTGCCTTCGCGAAGATTCTGTTGCACAGGCGATGGCAGATCAAGCAGCCGGATGGCGTTGGCGACAGTAGCGCGATTCTTGCCCACGCGCTGCGCGATGTCTTCCTGGCGCAAATTGAACTCTTTCGCGAGGCGCTGATAAGCAATCGCTTCCTCGATGGGATTCAAGCCCTCGCGCTGGAGGTTTTCGATCAGCGCCATCTCCAGCACGTCCTTGTCGCTGGCCTCGCGCACGATGACGGGAACCTGAGCCAGACCAAGCTCGCGCGATGCGCGCCAGCGTCGCTCACCCGCGATGAGTTCGTGCTTGCCGTGGCGCATGCGAACGATGAGCGGCTGGATGATGCCATGCTCGCGAATGGAATCCATCAGCTCCGAGAGTTGCTCGACCGCGAACTCCTTGCGCGGTTGAAGCGGGCTGGGAATGATGTCGCCGAGAGCAACTTTGCGCACCGAATCCCCGGAAGCCGCAGACGCGGCGTTGCTTTCGACAGAGACAGCATTGGGTCTGCCGATGAGTGCGCCGAGTCCTTTACCGAGTGCGAGTTTTGCCATAAGCGGCGGAAATTAGTGCGCAGTCTTGAAAACTCAAACGACAAGTGCAAATCTCAACATTCATCCGGACGCGCATTCCGTCTTGCGCGGGAATGGTGGCCGCTTTATCAGGGCAGGTGGAAATTACGGACAACGATTACAAAGTCAGGCTCGAAATCTTTGAGGGGCCGCTCGACCTGCTGCTTTATCTCATCAAGAAAGATGAGATCGACATCTATGACGTGTCGCTGGAGCGCATCACGAGCCAGTATCTCGCCTACCTCGAAACCTTCCAGATGCTCAATATTGAAGTCGCCAGCGAGTTCATCGTCATGGCGGCGAACCTGATGTATATCAAGAGCCGCACGTTGCTGCCCGTCAGCATCCAGCCGCCGGAAGAAGACGCGGACGAGGAAGACCCGCGCTGGGAACTGATCCGGCAGCTTGTGGAGTATAAAAAATTCAAGGACGCCGCCCAGTTCCTGCAAGTGCGCGACAGTGAAGGCTCGGAGTTTTACGCCACCACACCGGAAATTCCGGAATTGAGCGCGCCGACGAACGCTCTGCCGCAGACGGGCATCTTCGATTTGATCCGTGCCTTTCAGAAAGTGCTCAAGCGCTTCGATGATGTTCACTCGTTGCGCGAGATCGTGGACGACCGCTGGACGGTAAGCGACAAGATTGATTTCCTGCTCGGCACCGTGCCGGTCGGTGGTCGCATGAAGTTTGAAGAACTGTTCAACGAAGCATCAAGCCGCAGTGAGGTCATCGTGACATTCCTCGCCGTGTTGGAACTGATTAAACTCCACTTCCTGGAGATCGAACAAACGAAAACGCTCGGCGAGATCGTCGTGCTGCGTCCCGAGGACAAGCCCTTCACCGGCCTGCCGGCTGACTTGCCGCAGGCCGATCAAGAGACGCTACACACGGAAGCAGCGCTGTCAGAATGAGACGCGAATACCCGCCGTCAGTGACCACTTGGGCGCAAGCTGATAGCCGTTGAGGTTCTGGTAAACCGGAACCTGCACGAAGACAAAGGAGGCTATTTTATCAGTAACTTCCACTGTCACGCCAGGACCGATATTGATCACGGTGCCGCCAGAATTTGAAGTGTCGGCTTCATTCCCATTATCGCGATCCACGATTCTGGTGTTGAACTGGAGTTGGGGAATGATGCGCTTGAAGCGTGTGTAGCGCAGGCCCGCATCCAGATTGACTGCGGTGCCGGGCTTGTATTCCGCACGGTAGTTGAATGCCGTCTGGACGGATCCCTGAACAAACCAGTTCCAATCTTTTCCGAGTTCATCGAAGTAATAAATGCCCGCAATTAAATCCGTCGTGCCCGTGCCGGGCTGAAGACCGCGATCCAATGGCGCGCCACTGCGGAATTTGCTGGTGAAAGAACCCGTCGGCAGCTTGACGCCCAGCAGCACTCCCAAATTGTGTCTGGAGGTGAATCCCTGGTAGCGGGCGATCAGGCTCATGTCGCCAATGCTCGAAGTCGAGGATGTGTCATATTCATCATGATCTTCGCCGAAGGTGGCATGATCCCTGACGATGTAAGGCAGTTGCAAGGATACACCCCAATCGGCATTGAAGACATAGGACAATCCCAAGGTCGCGATGTTGTTGCGCGTGTAATTCTCCAGCTCCTTACCAAGCGGCACATCTCCCGGAGAAATCTTCCGGGTGCCACTCCGGAGCTGGGTCTGATCCAGAAACAAGTAATCGAGATCCAGCTTGAAGCCTGGAGCGGTCGAATACCCCTGGCTTTCCCAATCCGAATTCAAAGTGCAGCCACATGCGGCGCAAGCCGAGGCGGATGGAGTGAGAGATGTTGTCAGATGCAGGAGCGCAACCAGCGGGATGATGATGATTTTGCAGTAATGTTTTTTCATGATGAGAAATGATTTTGAGGTTGGTGATGACGCAACGCGCAGGGCAATTGCTATTAATGATTCCAAGACACACATCATGCGTTATTGATTCCACCCATTGAGGAATCCGCAGACGTGATTTGCCGATGGCGCGAAGTGAGCCGCGCCGGTCTTGATTGGTTCAGGCAAACCTCGGGGGCGGCACCGGCGGTTCAGCAGGAACATGCCCGCCGAAACATCCCGCGAAGACCGTGCGTTGCGGGCTGAAAGTCGGGAACAAAAAATCATCGTGCTCCGGTTCGGCGAGTTCGATCTTCACCGACACTTGCTTGGTGTCCTGCTTCTTCTCGGAAGATTCGCCGCGCTCAACCGCCTGACACATTTTGCAAGGATGCTTTCCGCCAAAGGTCATGGCCACTGCCTGCGCTATCGGCACTTCTCGAGCGAAAGCGACGATCATGCCCGCCCAGGCCACGCCTTGAAGAAACGCCCACGGCAGCCCGATCGAGAACGAAAGGGCCAGCACCAGAAACCACCGGGCAAGGTAACGCATGTCGGCGGGAAACTAGGGAACGCAGAGGTTGAATCAAGGCAAATGTGCTCAATGCCCCGCAGTCCGTTTCATCAGCCACCCCGTTGCGTCGTGCAACACCTTCTCCCGCTGCACGTCATGCAAGAGCAGATGATAGGACTCGTTATACCAGATGAGTGTCTTGTCGCCTGAAGCCAGGATGTCATAAAAGCGCGTGATCTGCGCGGGCGAGGCAATCACATCATTCGGACTGGCCAGAACCAGCACGGGCAGCTTGATCTCGCGCAGGGCTTGCGGACTGTTGTGCATCATCCTGTGAATTGCGCGCAGCAACCGCAGCGTGAACTCGCTGACGTAATGCGGTGTCCTCGCCATCTGCGCTTCATGGGTCGTGTTCTGCGTCACGCGGATGTCCTCGTCCCTCACTCCGCCAAGCTTTTCCAAATTCACTTTCCTGCCCGGCATCAGGGTGGTCGCGACATGAATGGTGAATCGTTTTAACGCTCCCGGCTTTATCTTCACGCCTGCGGCGGGCGATGCAAAAATGATGCCCTCAGGCAACTGTGCCCCATGGGATTGATCTGCCGTGTGCAAGGCAATGAGCGCGCCCAGACTCTCCGCATACCAAAAGACAGGCACGCCCGGATGACGTTTTTTTACAAGTTGATGAAAGACACGAAGATCGTCCTGCCATTGCTTCGACGAGACGATATCACCTCGCGTCTTCAAATCTGGATCGTTCCCCTGCCCTCTCAATTCCATGCCATAGACCGCGATGCCACGTGGCGGCAAAGTCTCGCCCAGCGGCCAAAAGTCGGAGGACGCGCCGCTCAGTCCATGCACCGTGATGACCACGGCACACAGCTTTTCACCGCGCGGCACTTCATTGCTCCGCCACGGCATTTCCTTGCCGTCAAAGCTGCGCCATGATGTTTTTCCAAGCATAGGCTCTATTCTCTGGTGTGAAACCGTCCTGCAACTGGTCATCAAGGAACAACTTCCCGCGAGCAATACCAGCAGCAATCGGCGAAGGCTGTTAAATTCCGAGCACATGATGCAAAGCGGATTGGATGAATTTTTTCTGCACTGCGACCCGATCCATTAGACAAAACTCCGAGGGCGATTCAAAGGTGAGCGAGACTGGAGCGCCAAGATGATGCAGCACGATCGCCTCCGGCACGCCGGGCAGCTTCGGCGCCACGCGACGAAAAAAGAGTCCGCCCTTCATGCGACGGCTGTCGATAGTTCTCCGCTGTTCTGTCGGAATAATTCCGGCGCAGTCCCGCAAGATGCGCGCGCCCACGGCTTCCTGCCGGTTCGATAGTTCGTAAATGTAGCAGCCCTGTGCATCGTAGTCTTCGTGCAGGCACATCGCCAGCGAGACACTGCGGCCATCCATAATTTTTCCCCATGCGGCGATTAGCGGATCCCGCAAATCGTGAAAGGTGCGGTTGATGTCCACGCCGCGCTGGTCCATGCGCGTGTTGTTCATCAGGCCATGCGGATTGAAACACGGAAAGATGAGAAAGCGATGCTCGCTGAGCAGCTTGATATTTTCCTCTGCCCACTCAAGCAGACCCCATGGCGGTGCCGGTTCGTCTCCGTGGACGCCGGCTGACAAATAGATCGTGTCGCGCTGGTCGCCGCGTTTGGTTGGGGTGGAGACGCAGAACACCGGCAGATCATCGGCCATGGCAAAGCGCGTAATTTTTAATCTCGCGCTGGATGCCAGCTTCCGCCAGTTCCGCATCAAATGCGCATAATCATGGGAGTGGTGGCCGGTCAGACTCATGGAGCGAGCATTGCCGCGTCAGTTCAGGCCGAAGATCGGACAGTTCTCCAACGGAATGAACGACCCCGTCGCAATCAATTTACCGGCGACCATGTTTTTTAATTCATCCGGCAGTTCAGAGAACAGAAGTGTCACCTGATAGCGCGCATTGCGCCCGCGCTTCACGTTACGGCATTCCACGACCAGACCGCTCACATTCCACTCGCGCTCCACGCCAATGTCGCCGGTTTGCACGGTGAGAGAAAGCTCGGATGACACAGGGAATTTCCGCCTGCTGACAAAGACGAGGCCCGATCCGTTGATCGAACAGAGCTGCGTGACCTCGCCGCTCTCGCCGCCGTTGAATTCGCGATGGTGCTTTGCTTTGGATGCCATAGCCTTCGGTCTTAACGGAATAAAAACTCGACGGGATGCCGGGTCATGTCAACCGTCGAGCAGTAGGCATGTGAAGAAATCAATCCGAACTGCGCGGATCAAACGCATCGCGCAATCCGTCTCCGAGAAAATTCAGCGCGAGCAGCGATACCGACATGAGCGATGCCGGGAAGACGAGCAGCCACCATTTGCTGTCGAGTGGATTGATGACCTGAGCGCCGTCTTTCAGCAGCGAACCCCAGCTCGCGGCGGGATCTGCAATGCCCAGCCCGAGAAAGCTGAGAAAGCTTTCATTGAGTATGACCGAGGGAATCGTCAGTGTGAGATAGGTCAGCACAACGGTGCTCAGATTTGGCCAGAGATGTTTCCACAGAATGGCCCATCCGCGCTGGCCCATCGAGCGCGCCGCGGTGACGAAGGCCAGTTCCCTCAAGACCAGCACTTGCCCGCGCACGATGCGCGCCATCGTGAGCCATTGCATGAGGCCCAGCGAAAGAACGAGAATGAAGATGCGCGAGTAGGGCATCAGACCTCCGGCCGCCTTGTCCAGCCACAGCCAGTGTTTCTGACCCCACAGTTGCACATCATGCAACGTGTCTTTAAAATAGTCATCAAAGGCCGCGATGAAAATCATCACCAGCAGCAGGCTCGGTATGTAGTTCAATATATCAACCA
>JAYVOH010000079.1:0-16134 GCA_043758025.1 Verrucomicrobiota bacterium | reverse complement strand
GGACTTAGTTCAATGGATACGGCATGACGCATGCCCACACCTTAACACATCAAGTGCAACTAGTTTGTTATACTATTTCACGCGCACTACACTAGAAGTAGCTCGGCGTAGTTTCCTAACACCTTCTGCGACTCCGGATGTTGCACACCCAGACTTTTCTTAAAAATAAAAAACGCCCGCCGCACTAATGGCTCAGACTCTGCTAGCCGATTGGTGGCCTTCAGCAAAGCCCCTAAGTTGTTCAGGGCAACCGCGACATTCGGATGATTTGGGCCAAGGCTTTTTTCCCAGATGGCCAGCGCCCGCCGTATCAACGGTTCAGCATCTTCTTTATGATTAGTTTTATACAGCAACATTCCGAGGTTGTTAAGTCCCGTAGCAACGAGTGGATGTTCTTCTCCCAAGGCGTGTTTCCAGATAGCCAGTGCGCGGCGTCTCAAAGGATTGGATTCCTCAAACCGACTTGTAGTTTCAAGTAACGCAGCGAGCGAGGTTAGAGTAGCTGCTATCTCCGTATGCTCCGGGCCATACGTATTTTC
The DNA here is from genome assembly GCA_043758025.1 of Verrucomicrobiota bacterium. Lineage (GTDB taxonomy): Bacteria > Verrucomicrobiota > Verrucomicrobiia > Verrucomicrobiales > Verrucomicrobiaceae > VFKE01. Next base: position 15,595 of record JAYVOH010000079.1, on the reverse strand, counting down.
ATTAATCGCTAGTGCTCGCCGCAACAAAGGCTCAGCTTCTCCATGCCGATTAGTTTCTGTAAGAAGAACCCCCAAGTTGTTCAGGTCCGTAGCTACAGTTGGATGATCTGTGCCAAACTTTGCCTCGTCGATCGCCAGAGCGCGGCGGTAAAATGGCTCAGCTTCTCTTAGCTGTCCCCTGGTCTTTAGCATCAGTGCTAGATTGTTTAGGCGAATGGCGATTCTTGGATCGTCCGGACCGTAAATCTTCTCATCAATCGATAGTGCGCGATGGAAGAGGGGCTCGGCCTCCAGAATGCGGTTTGTGGTTTGTAGTAAGCCAGCCAAACTGTTGAGGGCTGCCGCGTAAATAAGAGGGCCTATGCCTGATGAATTCTCTAATATCTTGACTGCGCGCCGCATTAACGCCTCCGCTTCTTCAAAGCGATTCGTTGTTGCCATAAGTGAGGCAAGGTTGTTGAGACTACACGCGACATCGGGATGCTCCGAGCCGAGACTTTTCTCGTTAATTGACAACACTCTGCGCATCATTGGCTCAGCCTCCTCAAAACGATTGGTAGTCAGTAGAAGCGCAGCGAGGCTGTTCAGATCTCTCGTAACAGTCTCATGTTCGTGGCCCAAGCACTGCTCATCAATTGCCAAAGCTCGCCTGAGCGGCGGCTCAGCTCTTGACCATACCGCAAGCCTATACCAGCCCACGCCGACTCGTTCGAGCAGCCAGGTGGCTTCGGGACGGTTGGTGTCGGCCCACAGGCTGGCGAGGCCTTCGAGCGGATTGAGTGCCCAGCGGGCCTTATGCCAGTCGGTCGTTACCTCCAAAAAGTTGGCGAGTTCATTCACCAATGCATCTACCGCATGTTGCCGGCCAGCGCGCTCCAGGGCGCGACCGTCGCGGAACATAAGTTGTTGCACCAGCCGGTGAACACGCACCACGCGCGGTTGGCCGTCGGCGTCCACTATGTCAGTGGCTTGAATCAGTCGCAGACTGAACAAACAGCGCAGAACATTTTTCCACGGGTCGGGATAACCCGGCTCGACGTCACGGGCCATTTCGGGAAACGTCTCCGCCACCAGTGCGCGCAGCCACGGCAACGGAACCTGGTCAGGGGGGAGCAGGGCGGCAAATTCCAACGTGAGTTTTTCCGCTGCGCCCAGGCGCTCCAATGTCGGCTGGAGCGTCGCGCCCAGACGCTTTTCCCCGTGCAACACGCCTTCGCTGCTCTGGCTGGCGGCGGTGTCGAGTCCTTCCAGTCCTTCCTTTTTCAGCCGCGCGAGAAAGGCGGCGCAGGTCACGTCGTTCGCGAACTGGCCAAGATACACGGCGGCGGATTCGACGGCGAGGGTGAAGCTGCCGAGCAGTCGCACGATCTCGTGCGCCGCTTCGCGCTCGGCCTCGCTGCGGAAACGTCCGTCGGGCTGGTAGCTCTCGATGAGCGCGAGGGCGTCGTCCGGCGGCAGTTCGTCAATGGCCAGGAACGAGCGGTCGCGGTGCGCGCCGTGGAGTTCGTTTTCGCCCAGCCGCGTGGTGGCGAGGACGTGCAGCCAGTCGCCGCCGTTGAGCCGCGCGACTTGCGCGGGGTCAAGCAGGCCGGGGCGGTCCACGTTGTCGAGGAAGAGCAGGCAGCAGTGTGGTTCGCGGCCGTCGGCGAGTTTCTTTAATTCGCGCCGGGTGCGCTCGAACTGGACGTCGGCATTTTTCTTTTCGTCTTCGGTGAACTCGAAGCCGATGGGCGTGGCGAGTTCGGCGAGGGCGAGGCGTAGGTCGTCCTTGCCCGTGCAGCGCACCTGCCAGCGTCCGCCACCGTATTCGTCGGCAAAGGCGTGGGCGTATTCGATGGCGAGGGCGGTCTTGCCCAGCCCGCCGAGGCCATTAACGGCAGTGACGACGCCGATGTGGCCGGCCGTGACGAAGTTCTCGCGCAGCATCCGCAGATTGGCGGTGCGGCCGATGAAGTGGGGGTTGTGCGCGTCCACGTTGCCGAGACTTTTCTCGGCGCGTTCGCCGCGCGTGATGGTTTGGAAAATCTGGCGGTTGAGTTTGCCCATGCGTTCCTGCACGGCGGCTTCGTGAAGAGCAGCCTCGCCGAGGTCATGCCACGGCCGCAGGTCGAAGTGCTGGCGCTTGCGCAGCTCGGCAATCCACGCGGCAGATTGCTGCTCGAATCCCTTGTCGTTCCAGCCCGGCACCTCGACGAAGTAAATCGGCGCGACTCCGTTGAAGCCGTGCAGATGGCCAATCTCGTATTTGAGGTATTCGACAAATTCCCATTCGCAATACTCACTCTTAAGATACGCCGGTGAAAGGCAAGCGAGCAGCAGGCGCGATTCGCGGAGTCCCTTAAGGATACGCTGCCTCCAATCGTCCATGCCATTGATTTCCTGTTGATCGAAGAAAGGGAAAAGCTCACGACCATTGTTCCCCTCGAAGCTGGCGAAGTCTTGCTTGATGCGCTTAACAAGATCGCTGATGCGACCTTGTGCATTGTCTCGGCGCGAGTAGGAAATAAAAAGGTCGTAGGGCATGGCGTATATCACGCGCCGCCTAATATGGCGCGTTTGGCGTCGGCAAGTTCCTCGTCTCGGCGGTGGTAATCGCAGTCGTTGATGAGTTTCTCGGCGGCGGCGAGGTCGTCCTGCGGTGATTTCCACGGGTAAGGTTGCTCGCGGAAGAAGAGGCGGGCGCGGTGGAGGTGAATGTCGGCCATGTGGAGTTTCATGGGGCCGCGCTCGGCGATTTCCCAGGCTTCGTCGAGATCCTCCTGCGCGCTTTCGGGGCCGGTGCGCGCGCCGGTGAGCCACCGCAGCCAGGCACGGGTGAGGAGGGCTTCTGGAAGATGAGTGTGTTCGGAAGCGCGCCAAAATTCATCTACAATCGACAATAGCAACTGCTTCGCATCATCGATGAATGTTTGATAAACTATAGCTTTGAAAAGAGCCACACGTCCTAAAGTCAGCCGAGTCAAAGCGATGCTTGTCGCGTTACGGAAGTCCCCGCTTACGATTACGAGTGAATCACTCGCTCTTTGATTCACTCGTTCGCAGACGAGATTGAATTCGTCATCGCATTGAAGCGGTTGTTCTCCAGTCGAATTTGCTGAGCATCTCATCTGCAAATGCCAGGCGCGACGCTCAACCGAAGTCAGCAGATGATCACAGTATTGGAAACCTGGTATACCATAGAGTTGGGGACGGTTCTCCGGCGGGGTTGGATGTCGCAAGCTTTGTTGAATAATCTCAGCGTTCTCGAACTCCTTCCTTGCCCTCTTCGTGTCACCAGATTTGTGAAGGATTGTTGCGAGAAGGGCGAGGTTATCACGCCTGCGGTAGCGCTTTTGCTTGCTTGCAAAGGCAACCGCACTCTCGCCTCGCATGAGAGCATCTCGGAGAGAGCCCAACACGAGATATAAGTCCGCGAGGTTCGCTACTGCCAGCGAGCGATCCGGCGCATCAATAGAATTCCGAATCGACAAGGCAGCTTCAAATGGGGCTACTGCTTCTCCGAGCCTCCCAAGGGCTTTGAGACAAATACCTGCTTCATTAAGTAGCCATCCTTGATCTTTTGGTAACAAAACCTCCGTCACCGCCGTCCAAGGTTTTTCAAAAAACGCCGCGACCGCACCAAGTTGACTCCCGTAAGCTCCAAGTTTGCGCGTGCTGTAGAGTGCCCCAGGGCCATTCGTGCCCTTCAGTATTCTAGTCAAAAGAACACTTTTGAACGCAGTAGGATATTCCTGTGCATGGCAGCCATGGGACACTGCTTGGTAAAGCGGTTGGAGGTCTTCGAGCGTGGGTTGATCGCCTTCCTTCGTGGTCTCGCAGAGGTGTTCGTAAAGCCGCCGGTGGGCCGCGCGCCAGGCGCTGAGTTTCTGTTCGCGTAGTTGCTTGGCAAAGTATTCCCGGATGTGTGGATGTGCATCGAGCGAGACGACTGTGCCTGCTGCCTCGCGGTTCACCGCAAGCAGCTTCGCGCCTTCTAGCCGTGTTAAGGCAATGTTTCTTTCAGTGTCTTTCAGTCCAACGAGCGGTTCAGTGAGGTCAGGGATAGCATCGCCTAACCACAGGGTAGCCAGGCAGTCCGCAGAGGCGGGGCGGTCGAATAGTCCGAGCAATCGCAGGATTGTCACTGCTCGCAGGCCTTTCTTGTTCTCTTCCTCGTTCTTTCCGCCCGTCTCGAACCATTCAACGTAAGCATCCATGACGTGGAATGCGTGCTTCGGGTGGTCCGGAATGACTACGATTTCATCGTCCGCTTCCTCTAGTTTCACAAGGTCACGTTTGCGGATGTCTCCATTGTGGGCCTCGTGCAGATAACTTCCAAGCAAAGTCACGGTGAGTGCATGGCCCTTCACGTCTTCCACGAGCTTCTCGAACTCGTTCACCTTTTCACTATTCTCGTCCCCAACCTCCAGTGGAAGGTTGCGCAGTTCGCTGCCATTGACGCCGAGCGACTTGAGCAAATGCACGCCCGCGGCACGCGAGAGTCGCGTGAGCTTTTCCTCCTTCACCGTTTTTCCCATGAACGCCCGCAGGTCCGGTAGCGAATACCGGGTGGTGACGACGCACAGGCCGTGGCTGGCGGCGGCCAGGCACTTGAGCAGCGCGGCGATGCCCTGGTCCTTGAGTTCGCCCGGCGTGGGCGCGGTGGGCGCGTATTGCAGCGGCTCGAGGCCGTCGAGGATGAGGAGGCTGCGCCGCTGGCCCACGATGCGGGCGAGGCGCTGGCCTTTCTCGAACGCGCCGGCGGGGCTGGCGGCGAAGGCTTTGATCTCGTCTTCCTTTGGGTCGCCCTCGGCAAAGAAGTTCAGAGCTTCCTTCAAGAACAAGTCGGATGACGCCGCGACTTGATCGCGTGTGCCCTGGCTGTAGAAGGACCACGCAAAGGCGGCGGCGCAGCCGGGCCAGTCCTGATGCGCCAGTTCCGCCGCCCACTTGGCGACGAGCGAGGTTTTGCCTTCGCCGCCGAGGGCGACGAAGGTGAGAACGTGAGGGCGGGGCTTGGTGCTTCGCACGGCTTTTTCCCACGCGTCGGAGAGTAGCTTCATCTCGGTTTCGCGACCGATGAGTTCGGCGGGCGCATACTTGCCGATCCGCGAGATGTCCACCGGGATCAACTCGGCCCGGCTGGCACGCCTCGTTTCGACCAGCCAGTCGTGGAGATCTGCCGTCACCTTCCATGCGAGATTGTCCGTGTTGGTGAATTCAGTGACGACGTGATTGCGTCGAAGCTCCGCTTTCAACGTGTCGAGCTTTGCAGCCTTGGCCGGATCCTTTTCCCGCTGGTCGTCGGTGATGGTCGAATCGCCCTTGAAATAGATGTGGCAGGTGAGGCCCTTGTCCCGCGCGCGGCGATACTCCGCTTCAGTGATGCCGGAACCGTAGCGAGCACCGAAAATGCCGATGTAGAACTGGCTCCGATCCACTTCGTCGAGAGAGACCGTGTGTGCGTCGTCGTCGCAGCTGCCGAAGTATTCCATGCCGATGAGCTTGGTTTCCTTCATGCGGTGCAATGCTGTCTCGACCGCCTTGCGCTCCGGCTGGAGATCGATCCACGTGGAACTCACAAAGATACGGATGACGTCGATCATGCGAGACCTCCTTTCATCTCGATATCGTTCTCAACAGCGTCGCGGAAAGTGTCGAACTTATGCGAAACGCCGCAGAGGTAGATGGTGGGACGCGGTTTCATGGAGGATTAGTGTCTAGGTGTTGCGAGGATGGCGCGCTTGGCGTCGGAGAGCTCTTGGTCGCGGCGGATATAAAGATACGGCGGGGCTGCATACCATTTCAGCGTGATTCATTTCAATGTCCTGTGGTAGTGGCCGTGAGCTGCCATTCACGGAGTTCGTCGAGGAGAATTTCTTCAGTTTGGGCTACGGTGTGGGTGATGGTGGAGCGGGTTTCCAGTCCGGCGAGGTGGCTGCGGAGAGAAATCAGCCGCGCCGCCATCTCCGGGTAGCGTTCCTTGCGCCGGCCGGCATCTAGGGCCTGACGGATACCGTTGGCTACTCCGGCAATAAGCGGCAGGGCGATGGGCAGCAGCACGACGAAAGGCCACCATCGAGGGTCTTCATCCAGATGCCACCCGCCGTGCTTGGAGAGAGGGAGATGCTCCATCTTGCTGAGCTTGTTTATCAGAGACAGCAGCACGAAGGGCGGTGCCAGGAGGGCACTCCACTTGCTCACCTTGCCAGTCAGCCACCACCTCCGCTCTGCTCTGGGCTGCATCTTGCGGTAATGCAAGATTTGTCCCTCCGGATCGGTTTCGCTCAGGCGGATGGCTATGTAGCTATCGCGTAGCGTGCGAAGGTCGGCGGTCGTCTGATGTTCGTTTACGAGCAAACCGGCACTGAGGGCAAAGCGACGCCACAGTGGATCATGCACGCCTAGGGTGGGATGCAGCGGATCGACAAGGGGCACACAAGCCCGCAGACCACGAACGATCTCGCAAGCAAAGCGGCACCGAATCCAACGTTTCTGAGTGTGTTTCCGGTGCAGCCGGTAGCTGAGCCAGAGCGCATAGGTTACCATGAGCAGCTCCGTGCCGGTGAAAATCCACTTCCATTTTTCCCAAGCGGTTTCCTTGGTGAGCTGAAACGTCACGGTGGCAGCGAGGAGCGCGGCGAGGCCATGCAGCAGGATGATTCGAACCAGCGAAGGCCGTAAACGTTTCGCCTCCGTATTGGCAACAACATCCAGACAGGATTGAAGGTCATTTGCCGTGCCCTGCACTTTCGCACAATCGACACCTGCTTTTTCTGCGATCTCATTCAATTCATCCAGCATGGCATCCGCACGGTATGCCTTTGACAAAACGACTTCATCGAGGTGGCATTGGCCGGTGGTTTAATCAATCACGATCACAGGAAGGCCGAGCCGCTTCCGTGCATGTTCGATCACTTCCGCCGTGCCCCCCAATCCTCGTGCTGGCTGGCCGTCCCAGACCGCGACCAGCACGTCTACCGCCTCCAGAATGCGGATGGCTTGATCGAAATAGCAATCAGGCCGTGCTATTTCCCCGGGAACGATCCGAACCGAATCCCGGCCAGGTTTCTGACGCGCCAGGTCCAACTGGTGCTTCGACCGATCCCAAACTCCAGCCGATGAAAAATCCTTAGCGAATTCGTCATCCGGCAATGGGAGCAGAAGGTGCACGGGCATCTCAAGATTTCGTGCCGCTTCCACACAGAGAATATCTCCCCCTTCCGCCACACTTGCGTAAAGTTCGGCCTGTCCTCCGACTGCTTCAGCGCGTTTGCGAAGGTCATCCAACGCACCGTGCAAAGCGGCTTGGATGAGCTTTTCATCGAAACCGGCACGATGTCCGGTGAACCCGATCAAGAAACGTGGTTTCAGCATGACACTCACTTGAGCAAAAAAATATGCGCCTGACAAGCAACCATAATTAAAGATATCGCCAATCTCATTCCCGGCATCCGAGTTACGGCATGAGACGATGAGTCGTCCTACTTCTTCTCCGCACTCTCCCGCAACGCCGCCAGCAATTCCATCGTGACCACTTTTTCCATGCGCTTCGTCGCACCGATCAAGGCGTCTTGCGGTTTGACGGCTTGGAAAACAAATTCTATGGTAATCCTATCATGAGCTTCACCCAAGTAATCGCAGAACTGCCTGCCCTCACCCGTCCGCAGCGACGGGAGGTGGCCTTGCGCTTGTTTGAAATGGAATCCACCGAAGCCGAAGCGAACGACATCGCTGTCTGCGAACATACAGCAGTCTTGGGGTTTGCGATGCTGGAGGCACTGGAAGCCGAAGACGCGGCAAAATGAAAGCAGGCGAAGTTTGGCAAGTGGACCTCGGTCTTGCAGGAAAAATCCGCCCTTGCCTCTTGCTCACTGGGTATCCGAACGATGATGAACTGGCACTGGTTACGATCATTCCCCACACCACAGCCCTGCGCGGGAATCGCTGCGAAGTGAGTCTTGACAAGCCATTCCTCAAAGGCGGCGCATTCCACCTTCAGCAGATACAATCAGTGCCGACGGTGCGGCTGATGCGAAAACTTGGCACTCTTACAGTTGAAGACATGAAAATCATTCATGACAGGATCAGTGAGCACTTCGGGATGTGACGGCATCGTCACTACTTATTCGGCCTACTCTCCCGCAACGCCGCCAGCAGTTCATCCAACGACAGGCTCACGATAGCAGAGGCCGTATCGCTCATCGCATAAGGGAGGATCAGTTCGCGGCCGTGGAGCAGTGCACCGCAACTATAAACGACGTTGGGCACATAGCCTTCGCGTTCGTTGCCCTCGGGGGAAAGAAGCGGTTTGCGGAGGCGCCCGATAACTTTCGTGGGATCATTCAAATCGAGCAGCGCGGCACCGATGCAATACTTTCGCATGGGGCCGACACCATGGGTGATGACCAGCCAGCCGGCCTCAGTCTCGATGGGCGAGCCGCAGTTGCCGATTTTAACAGATTCCCAAGTCTCGGCTGGGCGCAGGATGACCTGCGGATCACTCCAATGGTGCGGACTGTCGGAAAACATGATGAAGAGATTCTCGTCATCCTGCCGTGAAAGCATCGCGTAACGGCCGTTGATGCGGCGTGGGAAGAAAGCCATGCCTTTGTTTTGCACGGCGCTGCCGTTGAGCGTGAGCACGCGGAAATGGAGGAAGTCCAGCGTCTCGATAAACTGCGGCAGGATGGCGCGGCCATTGTAAGCGGTGTAGGTGGCGCAATACATGACCGATCCGTCGTCATCGGCGAAGCGGACAAAGCGGGCGTCTTCGATGCCGTTGCTTTCGTTGGGCGAGACGGGGAAGATGATGCGCTCGCTCATCGCGAGCTTGGACGGGAAGTTGAGTTCGTAGTTGGAATCTGCGAGCCAGCGGATGCCTTCCAGCGTGCGACGCAAGTTGCGGGTGACAGGCTTTGATTGCGCGCGGACGCGACCCACGCTTTCATCGAGTTCCAGGAGGGTGAAGGCTTCCGCCAGAGGCTCCATCACGGCAGTGGCGAGGGCACCATCGAATCCCATTTCCTGAAGCTTGGTGATGAAGCGCATTTTTTTGTAAGTGGGGTTAGGCACCACTTCCGGCACGGTAACGAAACGTGAAACAGGGTCCACGTTGATGGATCCATCCGGCGCGATAAGACCGGTGCGGAACTCGATGGAGGAGATGTGCCCCTCGCCCGTGGCCCGCAGGCTCATGACGAAGCGCAATCCGCCCGCAGGCACGCCGGTTTGATCGGGATGAGGCACGATCGAAGGATTGAACAATGCGGCAGATTCCAGCGCATACTCACCGGAGAAAAGCGCGCCAATGAGCAGCTGCCGCACGCGGGAGAGTGGCGGTTGCAGGGGAATGTGGCGGCGGACTTTTTCGTGATGCGCCAGCAGGACGAGCTCGATATCGAAGTGCCGGGAGACAAATTCCGACATGAGCGTCTTCAACTCGGCCTCAGCTTCCGCTTCACTGAGAGCAAGCGCACGCTTCAGGATGTTAATCACGATTTGGGCTTTCGCGGGGATAAACGGGCGGATGATGACGCGAGCGCTCTGGGGCTGGAAAGTCACCTCATGGCGGCGAAGTTGGATGGGCATAATAGGAGCGCGGACGTCTCGCCCGTGAGCGGATTGTTCAGAGGTTTGAGGCTGAAGAGTTGCAGGGCCGGGCGAGACGCCAGCGATCCCTTCTGCGGATGCGGATTTCATAGAGTAGGGCGCATGGAATCTTCAAACAAGTGTTCGGCGTAGTTCATTTCGGCGAGGGAAAGCTGGAAGGCCAGTGACGACTCCGCGCCCTGGTTCTCACTGATGCGGTCATGATGCAGTCCGTCGCTGCAACCGCCGGTGCTGGAATCGTAGAGCGGAACGCCGAGATCGTTGCGGCCGAGAAACCATTCGAACGCGCGCTGTGCCGCACGCGACCACGATGCATCACGGGTGGCGCGAAACGCCTCAAGCGAAGCCGACACCATGGCCTGGGCCTCCACCGGTTGTTGATCGAAGTCGGCCCGCGCACCGTCGCGCTGATAGAATCCGTTGCTGCCGATAGGGCGGAAGTGGCCCGCTTGTGTCCTTTGAATGGAGGCGAGCCAGCGCAAAGACTTGAGGCCGATCTCCAGCGCCTCGGTGTCAGGCAACCACTGACCACTGAGGATCAGTGCCTGGCAGAGGCGCGCGTTGTCGTAGGTGGCGCTCGGTTCAAACCAGGGCCAGTCCTCGGTGGCACAGTTTTTCCATAACGCAACCAGCTTGTTGGTCAGTATTTTGCGTGCCGAGTTCACCACAGGATTGGATTCGATGCGGCGCAAATATTCGTGGATGCCCAGCAAGGTGAAAGCCCATGCTCGAGGCGAAGAGAAGGACTCGACCACCGGCAGACCGCGTTCGAAAAGCTGGATGCACAAGCGCCGGTGTCCTTCCTTGCGCGAGCGTCCCGCGCCAGTGCCCACGGCCCAAAGCGCACGCGCGTGGCTGTCCTCGCTCCCCATATCTTCCAGCCATTGCCGTCCATGGCTCATGAAATTACGAAAACGGCCGGTGTCGTAATTCAAGGCTGCGGAGAGGAACGCGAGATAACTGGTGGCCAGTTTGTCCAAGTTCTCCGCCGGAGCGTCGCCCCCGATTTCATCCAGCAGATTGCACAGGATGAAGGCGCGCGCGTTGTCGTCGGTGCAGTAGCCTTCGTGAAAATTGGGAACGTTGAAAATGGCGTGTTGGAAGATGCCGGTCCCGTCGCTCATGCGCACCACGTGATCGAGGCGCAAGGGCGGTAGGGCATAGGGCCTGCTGGCCAATGTCCATCCGGCAAACGCCTGCCGGGGCACGGCCCTGCGGTCAGCGCGCGCATGTTGGAAGCACTTGAGATAACGCTGCGCAACGGCCGGCCAGACCATCTCCCGGCCCAACTGGAAAGCGTCCCGGCGCGTTTTCTCCATCAATGCGGGATCATCAAGATACCTGCATACTCCTTCGGCGATGGCTGGCGGGTTGCGGAACGGCACCAGGATGCCGCGCCCATCCGCCAGTAATTCCTGCGCATGCCAGTAGGGCGTGGAGACCACGGCTTTGCCCGCGCCAAAGACATAAGCCAGTGTGCCGGAGGTGATCTGCGCTTCATTGAGATACGGTGTGATGTAAATGTCTGCGGCACCGATGAACTCCTTGAGATCGTCCAGCGATACGAAGCGATTGTGAAAGATGACATGCTCCTTCACTCCCCGATCCTCGGCCAGTCGCTCCAGGCTTAACCGGTATTTTTCACCTTCGTTGGCGATCAGGTTTGGATGCGTGGTACCCAGCACCAGATAGACCACGTTCGGATGCCGTTGCACTATTTCTGGAAGCGCCTCGATGACATGTTCGATGCCCTTTCCGGGCCCGAGCAGTCCGAAGGTGAGCAGCACCATCCGCCCTTCCAGACCCAGTTGCGCTTTAAAGAAGCTCGTGTCCACGAAGGGAATGTCCGGGATCCCGTGAGGGATGAGGTCCATCTTATCTTCCGGCACCTCATAAATTTCACGCAGCATCTCCGCACCTTTATGCGCCATGACCACCACACGATCGCTGCGCCGCACCAGCTCCATCATCACCTTGCGCTGCACGGCGCTTGGTTCGCGCAACACGGTGTGCACGGTCGTCACCACGGGCATCCGCACTTCCTTGAGAAGGGCCAACAGGTGGCTTCCCGCCGGTCCGCCATAAATACCGAACTCGTGCTGCACGCATAGCACATCCGCATTGTTGAAGTTCAGAAAGTCAGCGGCGCGTCGGTAGGAATCCAGATCCTTTTCCAGCAACTCAAAGCGCACCTGCGGCGAATACCTGTAGCCTTCCGCGCGGTCGTTCATGGCTCCCGCAAAACATTCGGACCCCGGTGCCGCAGCAGCCACCGCTTCGCACAAATCATGAGTGAAGGTCGCGATTCCGCAACGCCTCGGTTCGTATCCGCCGAGGAAGGCAATGCGTTCTGGCAGGGCGGAGTCTATGGAAGCATTCCTTTCAATTTTGCCACTATGCCAGCATCAGCAGCCAACGCAACTACCGCCCAACACCTGCGCGAAATGATGCGCCAGGCGCAGTTTCTGCGCCGCGCGCACCGAGATGACGAAGGGATAGAGCGCAGGTTCACCGAGGCTGAATGCTATCTCATTGAGCACGGTGGACAGGCACATCCATTTTTGAAGCCACGCGAGAAACTCGCCATCGGCGATCCCGTTCTGTGGCAGCATGGGCGGCAGGGTTCCCGCTTCGCCCGGCAGCATCACGAGCGGCAGGGCGATGAACTGCACCTTGATGCCCAGGCTTTCGCAAGTCTCCAGGCCATCTAGGATTTGTAAATAATGCGCCCACGTCTCCGCCCAGTCCTCCCAGGGATGTGAGGCCGCATAAGCCGTGATAAAATTCTGCTCCCATCCGACGGGCGCGCCGCGCTCATAATGAGTGCTGAGCGCCACCGCGTAATCCAGCCATTCATCGCCGAAGCGTTCGCGGAATGCCAGCCGCAGCGGATCATCCCAGGTCAGCTCCGATAAATGGCGCTGCCAGAAATAGTGTGCGCTTTCATGCCGGAAATGACCGAGCAATGTGCGGCTGCTTTCGCCGAGCTGCTGGCGGTTGAACTGGCGATAGGTGTCATCCGCTTCTTCAAGATTCACGGTGATGACTCCGTTCAAGTGGCCCGTAGTTACTTCAGGATTCGACACCGTGCTGACGATGTCGAAGGCCAGACCTGCCTGGGCATTCTCTGCTTTCGATGGCAGCGTAAAGCCGAGGCGCAACAGCGTGTAGATCAGCCGCCGCTTGGCCATTTCCGTTCGGCCCCACAGGGTCTGATTGCGCTCCGTGCTCAAGTCGGGAATCGTGCGGTTCATCCGGCAGGCCACACACAGCACCGCGCTGGAGCTCACCGGCAGCAGCCAGTTGCAGACGCCGTGTTTGACTCCGTTGTCACACAACTTCAATGCGACGCCGGGCCGCAACCGCACCATGCCACCGCCTTGCGGGTCATAGCCCACCTTGCCACCGCACTTCAGGCACTTTGAACTGCCGAAGAAAAGGACGTTGCCGCAGTCACAGGTGAATCGTTGCATGGGAAAGATGGAAAACTCCTTGATGGAACTGTGATAGTTAGCCGCGATTCGTCCTTCTGTCATGTGATGAGCAAACCAATCGTCTTCCCACCCGCCCAGCTTGCCTCGGAGTGAAAAGCATCTTAAGTGCCACCAGTCCTCCAGATGATGCTCGCCCCCGTCGCTCTCAAATGCCCAAACTGCGGTTCTGTGCTTCGCACGGATGACTACGATATGGCGACGGGCATCATCAAGTGCAGCTACTGCAAGGCCTTGGCCATGATGCCCGGAGTGAGTTCCGCTCAGGGTGCGGGGATGGTTCAACCGCGTCTCGATGTGCCGATGCCGCCGGGAATTACTTGTCAGAATGACGGGACGAACACCGTCATCACCCGGCGCTGGCGGAGCGTGATTTTATTTTTTCTCATTCCGTTTTGTATCGCCTGGGATTCGTTTTTGATATTTTGGTATAGCATGGCGTTCTCAGGCAATGCGCCATGGATCATGATCATCTTCCCCGTTGCTCATGTCGCGGTGGGGGTGGGACTGACCTATTTTGTGATGGCGACACTGTTCAACCGCACGGTGATCATGGCGGGCCAAGGAAGACTGCACATCTCCACCGAGCCGATTCCTTGGGGGAGGAACATCGAGATGTCTTTCCGGCGATATTGATCAAATTTTCTGCAAGTCCAAGACCAATCAAAGTAGAAACGGCACCAATATGACTTACGCAATTTGGGCTTCACTGCACAATGGCACCAATCGCAAGCTGCTCGGATCGGTTGCAGATGAAGATCAGGCGCTTTTCATCGAGCAGGAATTGAAGAAAGCACTGGATTTAAAAAACAGGTGATGCGTCTGGCTTCCCATCAGTGACGAAAGTTCCTTCGGCAGAATGACAGAGAACCGCGACGAAACGCCTGCGCTCTATCCCAGAAACATCTCCCAGTCGCGCACGCCGTGGGTGTTGCGGATGAAGTAGCTGGAGGGCATCTCGCGCGGAGGCGATGGTGATTTGAGCAGCTTGAGGCCGACTTCATCGGGCATGCGGCTGCCTTTGCGGGAGTTGACGCGCTTGTCGGCGAGCACGCAGTTTTCCCATGAGGTCTTCCCGCCGCGTCATCAAGCGGTGTGATACTTTTTATGGCTTCACGAAGGCCATCATGGTTCTTGTTTGCGATCCACGCGATGGCGGTCGAGAGCCTCGCGGATTGCCTTGCGGTTCTCTTCATTGACAAACGGCACTGCTGGATCGAGAGCCTTGCCCCAAGCTGATTCAAACGGGTCCGTGCGAATATGTTGGAAAAAAAGTTGCTCTACCAGCGGAGCGGCATTTTCAGAACGACCTTGCAGCCAGCAACCAAGGCTTGCTGACCATCGGGGCCGTTGGTTCCCGCTAGGATGGGGGCCAACAGCTCAACCACCTCACTTGTGGGTGCTTGACCCTTCAGTCGGGCCGCAAGTGGCGGCACAGCTTCTCCATTTGACACTATTTGCAGCGCATTCTTGGCCGCCTGCTGCCGCTCCTCATCCCGACTGTCCGTTGCAAGCGCTGCTGAGAGGAGCAATTCGACGCCGCTTGCTGTCCCGAATTTCGCCATCGCTGTCGAGGTGCTCCCGATCAAGATTGGGTCGCTCGTCTCCCGCCATGTGCGTTCCAAGATCGGAAAGAGATCGGCCACGTTTTGATTCGGGCGCCCCAGACCCGCAAGCGAAGCCGCAGACTCCCTCACCTTCACGTCAGGGGCCGTTTTAGCCATTCGGAGCAAGAGAGTCACGCTTTCCTTGGTTGCAGCTCCCTCCAGTGCTCCGATAAGTAGATCGCGCTCAAACTGAGAATTAGCGGTATTAATAACGAACCCATACATTTGCTCCATGAATTCCGGGGTCGGTTTCTTAATTTTCAGGGCATCAGAGAGAACTGATTGAAGATGCATTTGCTTCAAGTCGTCGTGTTCCACTCGATCTGCATCAAGCATGGCTTGAAAAATTTCAGGCAATTCCTGTTGTTCAATTTTTTTAAGTATAGCATTTTGTTCTAACACACCCATTTCGAAATATTTTTTAACTGAAGTTATGTGTGCATTTGATCCTGCCGTAGATTGAGGAGTCAGCGAGACTGGTGGGGCTGGAGTCGAGTTTGAGGCAATGATCACAGACTGGTTGGCTTCGTTCTCCGAATCTGATGATTGCGTTAGACGCTCCTTTCGCAGCCAAAGTGAGATGATGACAGCGGATAAGGCGACCAATCCACCAAGGAACAATTGGTGTTTTGTTTTCATGGTAACCAGGTTGGAGCGATCTGCCGTAGCTGGATTTGGATATCTTTTGTTCTGCGTGGCGCTTCGGTATGAACCACGTTCTAAGTTGTCACAATGAGGCGCGGGATCGTGTTTTGACCCATGGCAGGCGCGGGAGATGGCGGTTACCCGGATGCGGAAAATGGCACTGTGAGGTGCTGTAGATTTCTGGGCCAAGGACAAACCAACAAACTACAGTCCTTTCATGAGCCAAAGAACTTATCAGCGATACACACCCGAATTCAAGGA
>JAYVOH010000078.1:0-5958 GCA_043758025.1 Verrucomicrobiota bacterium | reverse complement strand
GAACATCCGCCACGGCTTCGTCTATGAGCGCGTGCCGCACATCACGCTCAAGTCCATCGCCAACAACGCGGAGATCGATGTCATCTGGGACCAGTGGCTGGCGAAGCTCGCTCCGCTCGCAGAAAGGATGAAGGATGAAGGAGCAGAAGGGAGCCAAGTTTCATCCTTCATCCTTCAGCCTTCCTTCGCCGAATGGGAAATCCCGCGTGAACAGGGCGAGGACTGGTCCGAAGAGCTAAAACGCCTTCATGCCGAGTGGTGGGAGGCGAAGGTCGCGCGTCAGCGCGAAATAGACAAGTCCATCGCGGCCAAGGCCGAGTTTGAATACCTCTACGACAAGCCCTACGACGACAAGAAGAAGGTCCGCGTGGCCGGTCCCTTCACCGTGGAGAGCCTCAGCCCCCACCGCGTGCTCGGCGTGGACGAGAACGATGAATTGATCGACCCCCTGAAGGAAGACGACGCCGAATACGGGGCCAAACAGACCTTCCCCCAGATGATCCTGGAGAACCTCAAGACCGCCGGGGTGAAGCAGGCGCACAAGGAGGACAAGATCGTCTTCACCTCGCTCGTGCCGTGGCCGGGCAACTACATCTGCGCCGAGGGGAGATATGTCGGAAAGGATGAAGGAGGAGGGATGAAGGATGAAAGGGAGATGCGCGCAGGCATCCTCATCGGCCCGGAGTTTGGCACCTTGCAACGGATTGATCTGGTGGAGGCGGCCAAGGAGTGCGGCGATGCCGGGTTCGATGTGCTCATCGCCTGCGCCTTCAACTACGACGCGCACTCGACGGACCTGCCGAATCTCGGGCGCATCCGCATCCTGCGCGCCCGCATGAACGCCGACCTCCACATGGCCGAAGACCTCAAGAACACCGGCAAAGGCAACCTCTTCGTCATCTTCGGCGAACCTGATATTGAAGTGAGTAGTGGCTTGTGGTTGGTGGCTAGAAATTGCAGACGTGTGGCCCATTATGAGCACACTCAAGAGCTATCGGGACTTGGAAGTTTGGAAGAAATCAATCGACTTGGTGGAGCTGATCTACCGGGCTTCAAAAAACTTTCCGCTGGAGGAACGCTTCGGTCTGACCAGTCAGGTGCGGCGCGCAGCGGTGTCAGTGCCGTCGAACATCGCGGAGGGAGCCGCCCGGACCGGGACGGGGGAGTATCTGCAAAGTCTCAGCGTGGCGAGCGGATCGCTGGCCGAAGTGGAGACGCAGTTGATGATCGCGAATCGTCTGGAGATGCTGGCGCAGGAGACGCTCACCACGCTGCTTCATCAGTCGGAAGAAATCAGCAAAATGCTCGGCGGCCTCAAGCGCTCGCTGGAATTGAGGCGCTGACGCCAGCCGATTTCCCGCTTTCACTAACCACCAGTCACTACGCACAAATCACTGTCCGCGGCGTGGATGTCTTCAAACCCCAGACGGGCGAAGTGATCAGCGACAATGCCGACGGCATCGCCTGCTGGTTCATCGACACCGACTACAACGGCGAGAGCTTCTTCGTCCGCCACGCCTACTTCCTCGGCGCGAACGACCCGTATTCCGCGCTGAAGACGACGCTGAAAGCCGAGATCAACGCCGAAGCCTGGGCGACGCTGAACAGCGACACGTCACGGGCGTTTGAGAAGCCGAAGCAGGGGCGCATTGCCGTGAAGGTGATCAATCATCTGGGGGATGAGGTGATGAAGGTGTTCAAAGTGTGATTTCCAGCTAGTTTCCTTCACCATGAGCGAAAACAGCCTAAAACTCACTGCCGCACCCATCGTGGAAGCGGTTGTGGATATCGAGTGCGACATGCCACCCAAGTTTAATCTCGTAGCTCTCGAAGACGCGGCAAAAACGGCTTATCTGGACAAGTATCCTTTGGCCCAAACTCAGTTCGTGGAAGAGCATCAGATTCAGCAGCGTCCGAATAAGCCTGCAAAGCACTCGCTAAAGCGCGGCATCCAGGCGCTTCAGTTTCGGCAGCAAGGCAACAAGCAGCTCATCCAAGTGAGAGCGCAGGGTTACTCATTCAATCGTCTGGCCCCCTATTCAACGCTGGATGATTACCTCGTCGAGATCGAGCGCACTTGGAGGCTCTTTGTGGAACTGGCGGCACCATTGCAGATTCGAGCCGTGCGTATTCGCTATATCAACAGGCTGCTTCTGCCGCTGAAGGATGGGAAACTGGAGTTCACAGACTTCCTCAGGGTAAGCCCACAACTACCGGATGAAAGCAACCTGACCTTTGTGGGATTCTTGAATCAACACTCTGCCGTGGAGACTGGCACGGGCAATCAGGCAAATATAGTCCTGGCGGCGCAACTGCCTGAAAAGGAGATGCTCCCCGTCATTTTCGACATCGGGGTCAACCATGTGGAAAATGGTGAAATCGAGAATTGGCCTTGGATTCTTGAGAAAATTCTGTCATTAAGGAGTCTAAAGAACCGTATCTTTGAAAACACGCTCACCGAATCATGCCTGAACCAGTTTCGACAATCGGCCTAATGTTTGTCAGCTATGCCGCGATGCAGCCATTTGCACGCGGCAGTTCCGCCATCTCGATGGAAGCGCAAGCAGTTCGTAAAGCTGCCTGTGACGTGGTTCATCATGCTGAACGCTCACAGTCTTTGTTTGGCAGCAAAGCCACAGCCATTTCCGATGTGTGGAAGCTTGCTGACGAATGTAGCGAGGAGGGTTGGGATGGCGATGAAGCATTGGCAATCGATGACTTGGCTGTCGCGGGGGCCGTGGCTTTGATCCGCGCATTGCCCGAAGGAACCCCCATGCCTGAGTTTGCACCGGAACCAGATGGTGCCATTTCGCTTGATTGGGTTGAGTCGAAAAATCGACTGTTTTCACTGAGCGCCGGCAGCACAGATCGCATCGCCTATGCCTGGCTTGATGGTGCCGACAAGGGGCATGGGGTTGCCCGATTTGATGGGTGGGAAGTTCCGAAGCGGATATTGGACGGCATACAATCCATCGTGAATCATGGCAACGCTTCCCTCAGGGCTTTCTGACCAAATTGCTGACGAGGAACACCTCGCGCGGATTATTACGTCCTCCAGCCAGTTCAAAGGGCTGGCGGTTAAGCATTCCGCTTTTTTGCCAAATCCAAAAGATGGTAAAAAATCCGTCTTTCGCCACGGAAGCGAACCAATCGAAGGCCTGCGGCAAATAGGGCGGGAACAACTCGGCGGTGGTGCATCCATGCATGGAGCCGCCATTTGCAAAGCAAAGCATGTTCGAGCTGCACAGCTAGAAGTTGTGGCGGAGGAACCGCCGCCTCGACACGCGGACATTCTTGGATGGCCGTGGAATGCCGATGATCCCGAGATGGGGAGAGGGAAACGGAAAGAGCAAGCCATGCTCATCGCGCAACACGCCGAGTTTGTGGCCCTTTAGGATTTGATTATTGGGCTACTGCCAGCAATCAAACGTCATGGACTTTCGCATCGCTGACACCTTCACCGACAGTCTCGCGCGCCTGACAGGTGACGAGCAGAAAGCCGTGAAGACAACGGCGTTCGACTTGCAGATGAACCCGGCGAGCCCCGGAATGCAGTTCCACAAGCTCGACAAATCGAAAGACAAGAACTTCTGGTCGTTGCGGGTAAGTGCCGACATCCGGCTGATCGTCCACAAGACTCCTGGGAGCCTGTTGCTCTGCTACGTGAATCACCACGACAAAGCCTATTACTGGGCCGAACGCCGCCGACTGGAGACTCATCCCAAGACAGGGGCTGCGCAACTCGTGGAAATCCGCGAGACATTTAAGGAGGTGCTGGTGCCTGTGTATGTGCAGCAGGAACTACCCGCGCCTAAGCAGGCCTCCAAGCCGCCACTTTTTGCTGACCATTCCGACGAGGAACTTCTTGGCTATGGTGTTCCACTGGAATGGCTGGACGATGTTCGCTCTGCCACGGATGACACATTACTCGCTCTTGCCGAGCATCTGCCAGCCGAGGCCGCCGAAGCCCTGCTGGAACTCGCGACCGGTGGCAAACCCCGCGTGCCGGAACTTGTGCCGATGGCCACAAGTCCGTTCGACCATCCCGATGCGCAGCGGCGCTTCCGCGTGATGACTAACGTCGAGGAACTGGAACGTGCGTTGGATGCTCCATGGGAAAAGTGGACGGTCTTCCTGCACCCCGATCAGAAGCAATGGGTAGCACGCGACTACTCCGGTCCAGCCCGCGTCTCTGGTTCGGCTGGCACGGGCAAAACAGTAGTGGCACTGCATCGTGCCGTGCATCTCGCGCGAGAAAACCCGGATGCACGAGTTTTGCTGACAACCTTCTCCGACACCCTGGCCAATGCCCTGCGCACCAAGTTTCGTTGTCTCGTGTGGAACGAACCGCGCCTGGGTGAACGTATCGACATCCACTCCTACAACGCCATCGGCCAACGACTTTACAAGGCGCACTGCGGCCCAGTGAAACTGGCAGATCGAAAGACAATCCGAGAACTGATGAGTGCCGCATCGAAGGAAGTTGGTGGTCACAAGTTCATGCTTCACTTCCTCCTGACCGAATGGGAACAAGTCGTGGATGCCTGGCAGATCCAAAGCTGGGAGGAGTATCGTGACGTGGCACGCCTTGGACGCAAGACCCGACTGCCTGAAGCGCAACGTGCCGTGCTGTGGTCGATCTTTGAGAAGGTGAAGAGTGCGCTGAAAGAAAAGAAGCTCATCACTCACGCGGCGATGTTCACCGAACTTGCTACGACGATTACCAAGACCAAGAAAAAGCCCTTCGATTTTGTCGTGGTCGATGAAGCACAAGACGTGGGCATTCCTCATCTCCGCTTCTTTGCCGCACTGGGTGCTGACAAACCGAACGCTCTTTTCTTCGCAGGCGACCTCGGCCAGCGCATCTTCCAGCAACCCTACTCTTGGAAATCCCTCGGCGTGGACATTCGTGGACGCTCTCGCAACCTGCGAATCAACTACCGCACTTCCCATCAAATCCGCCAGCAAGCCGACCGCCTGCTCGGCCCCGAGGTGGCCGACGTGGACGGCAACACCGAGAACCGCAGCGACACAGTCTCCGTCTTCAATGGCCCACCACCCATCATCCGCGTGCTCAAGAGTGAGGACAAAGAGGCCAAATCCGTTGGGTCATGGATTGGGGAGCAGTCGAAAGCCGGAGTCCTGCCGCACGAGTTTGGCGTCTTCGTGCGATCGGCAGCGCAACTCGACCGTGCCCAAGCCGCAGTTGAGGTGTCAAACTTGCCGTTCAAGATCCTTGATGACCATGTCGAGACCGCCAGCGGCCACGTCTCCATCAGCACCATGCACCTGGCCAAAGGACTGGAGTTCCGTGCTGTGGTGGTGATGGCCTGTGATGACGAGATCATCCCCTTGCAAGAGCGCATTGAGACAGTGGGCGACGACGCCGATTTACAAGAAGTCTATGACACCGAGCGCCACCTGCTTTACGTCGCCTGCACGCGTGCCCGAGACTATCTCCTGGTGACCGGCATAGACCCTGCGTCCGAATTCTTGGATGACCTGACCGTGTAGTCACTTCTGATCCACGCACCCTTGATCTCCACCCATCGACGAATCCTTTGAAGAACTATGGGATCTGAGTGTAGGTGTGTAGGGCAGGGTGCGGATCATCATGAAAGACCACGCAAACCCGTCATACTGCTCGCCGTTCGCTTGCAGTTTTACGAGTATCAAAGCCCGAGTTCCGAAAGGCCCGGATGCTCGTCTGGGCGGCGGCCTTGATGCCAGAGAAATTTTCTATCGATCGCGGCAATGGGCAGGTCGTTGATGCTGGCGATACGGCGTTGCATGAAGCCCTGGTCGTGGAACTCCCAGTTCTCATTTCCGTAGGAGCGGAACCACTGTCCGGAGTCGTCATGCCATTCGTAAGCGAAACGGACGGCGATGCGGTTGTCGCGGAAGGCCCAGACTTCCTTGATCAGCCGGTAATCCAGCTCGCGCTGCCATTTGCGCGTC
>JAYVOH010000077.1:0-2006 GCA_043758025.1 Verrucomicrobiota bacterium | reverse complement strand
GCGCCTCATCCAGCGCTTTGTCTTCCTTCGTCTTGGTTATTCTCATGTCTTCTTCTCCTCGGGTTTGCCCCTCCACACAAACTTTCAGACAGGCTCACGCTTCGTCCTGAAGTCGTGCCACTTCCTCGCCAGTGATGGACATGGCTTCGTTGACGAGAGGAAACCTGATGCCCTCATCGCGCCGGGCCTGCAACATCCTCCGGCTTCACCAGCGCCAAAGCATCACGCATCAGCCGCTCCAGCCGACCAGCCGACCAGCCGACCAGCTGTCGCAGCGTCCAATTGTTTCAGTGTCTGATTAATCTCAAGGGCGAGCGCACTCATGCGCAGATAATAAGCGGACAGAACACGAAAGGCAAGCACGGCACAAACCACTGGCTTTGAAAGTGCGTAGTCCCGCCTTCAGGCGAAAAATATTTCGATGGAAACGTGATACCCCATCCTTCAATCCTCAAGGAACGACGGCACTCTTGCCATCGCGCCCGTGTTTCCTCACCCGCATGACGGCAAGAGTGCCGTCATTCCTTGTCAAACCTGCGCGGCATCCAATTGCTTCTTCACTGCCGCGCTTTCAAACAAGACAAATCCTCCAGACTTCAGCCCAGCCTTGCGCGGATTCTGCCTCACATAGCGCGCGGCGTTCCAGAAATGCTCCTCATCGCGGATGAAGCGGTCGAAGTAATCCGCCATCCATAACGCACCGTTGCGCGACAGCAAGTCGTTGATGCGTCGGGCCGACACGCCTTTCCAGGACTTCACCACATCTTCCAGCCGGTGTCCCTTGCGCAGGGAGAACAGCACATGGACATGATTCGGCATCACCACCCAAGCGTGCAGCATATAACGCGCACCGTCAAAATTCCTCAGCACTTCGACCACGATGCCCGCCGTGCGCGACTCTCGCAGCGCACAAGAACCGTGACCCTCATCCAGCCAGCGCTCTGTCGCGGCGGAAAAGCGCCGGTGATATTCCTGCTCAACCTTTTCCGTCCACGGCTCCGGATGAACTGCCAGCCATGCCGCCCGTTCGTCGCGCCACGCGGTCAGCTTGTGCTGCGGCAGCGAGTCCGCCAGACGGAAAGTGAGGAAGAACGTCGCGCCGTCCTACTGCCAGTGAGGCAAATGCTTCCGATGCCGTTCGATCTCATGGCCCGGATCGGCAAAGGTCACATCCTCGGGCAGCGGCATGACATGAGTCTGGAAAAGACTCGCTCCCTGTCAAGCCCCAAGGAACGACGGCACTCCTGCCGTCGCTGCCCTAATTTTTCTGCTGCTAGACGGCAGGAGTGCCGTCATTCCTTGTAAGCATATTGCAGCTTGCGCGGCAGGCGTCCGCAGGCGCGGAGTTTTTCTTCCACCAGCGACTGGAGCCGGGCGGGATACCATTCCCAGTAGGGTGCCGTTTCCATCTCCGGCGGATCGAGGGCGGCGATGAGCGGCTTGAGGCCATGCCGCTCCCATGTGGAATGGAAAGCTGGCAGCACCACTTTGGCCGTGAATGCAGCCTCCACACCGTGCGTGAAATGCGTCTCACACAGCACCGCGTGCCTCACCCAGAGATCAAAGACCTGTGGATAGCAACCCGTTAGTTTCCCACCCAGCTCCTCATACCACGCAGAGGTATCATAGCGCGGAATGGCCTTATGCTGCGGATCAGCGGCGTGCAGCAGCTCTTCATGAAATTCCAGGAGCGGCTGTCCCCAGAAAGTGCGCACCTCACACAACCGACGGTTTTCGATTTCATTTTGGTCGGCTACACACAGGTATTGCACCTTGTCACCACCGCGCTTCCCGCTGCCGTGATGGAAGCCCAGTTTTGTTAAAGCGCATTTCGCAGGGTTATTCGACGTGAACTTGTCAGCGCCATATTGCGTGAGAAAGGGCCGCAGCCCCGCTTGCTGCGCCAGTGATACCATTTGGAGGTATCAATCAGTAAAACGTTGCGCGCATTGCGTTCTCTATGAACTTGGGAGGATGGCGTTGCCATCCAAGCCAGTAGCGAGGGG